>JAJZCA010000298.1 GCA_021798735.1 Acidobacteriota bacterium
TGGTCCAGCACCGCGAACGGGTCCTGCTTGAAGATGCCCTGGCCGATATACGCCGGCAGAAACTGGTTGATGTCGTCGCGAGAAATGCCGAACGTCGTCTGCGTCAGGTCGTTGGTCCCGAAGCTGAAGAATTCCGCCTCCTTCGCAATCTGGTCGGCCACCAGCGCAGCGCGCGGCAGTTCGATCATCGTCCCCACCAGATAGTCCACCTTCGCACCCTTCTCTTCAAACACCTGCGTGGCCACGCGACGGATAATTGCCGTCTGGTTTTTCATCTCTTCAATGGTGCTGATCAGCGGAACCATCACTTCCACATGCACGTCTTTGCCCTGCTTCTGGATGCTGACCGCCGCCTCGAAAATGGCGCGCGCCTGCATCTCGGTCACCTCTGGATAAGCAATCCCCAGACGGCAACCGCGCAGTCCCAGCATCGGGTTGGTCTCGTGCAGTTCTTCCACGCGATGCAGCAGGGTACGCAGCTCCTTCAGCTTTGGAGAGCGCGGCTTGGTAATTTCCAGCCGGACAATTTCCACCAACAGATCTTCCCGCTTCGGCAGAAACTCGTGCAGCGGCGGATCCAGCAGCCGGACCGTGACCGGCAGGCCGTTCATCGCCTTGAACAGTCCCGTAAAGTCCGCCCGTTGCATGGGCAGCAACTTCTTCAGCGCTGCCTGCCGCTCTTTCAGGTCGTTCGCCAGAATCATCGCCCGCATATGCGGCAGACGATCTTCCGCGAAGAACATATGCTCCGTGCGGCAGAGTCCGATCCCTTCGGCGCCGAACTGGATGGCCTGCTTGGCATCGCGAGGAATGTCCGCATTGGCGCGTACCCGCAGCTTGCGCAACGGATCCACCCACGACATGAAACGCACCAGGACAGGATCGTCCGGCGAGGCCGGCAGAATGCCCAGCTTTCCAAAAATCACCCGGCCCGTCGTGCCGTCCATGGAAATCCAGTCGCCCTGCTTCAACACCTTGCCCTTGACGCGCATTTCCTGCTTCTTTTCGCTCACGTTGATGTCGCCGGCGCCGGCCACGCAGCACTTGCCCATGCCGCGCGTCACCACCGCCGCGTGGCTGGTCATGCCGCCGCGCGCCGTCAAAATTCCGGCCGCAACTTCCATGCCCGCGATGTCCTCCGGAGTCGTCTCCGAGCGCACCAGGATCACCGACTTCATGCTGCCGTTTTGCGAATACTTGACAGCATCTTCGGCGCTGAAAACGATCTGCCCCACCGCCGCGCCCGGCGAAGCCGGCAGGCCGGTTGCCAGCACTTCGATCGTCTTGCCCTTCTCATCCAGCCGCGGAACAAGAAAGTCGTAGAGCTGGTTCGGTTCCACCCGGAAGATGGCTTCCTTCTCCGTGATCAGCTTCTCATCCACCATGTCGATGGCGATATGAACCGCCGCCAGCCCGGTGCGCTTGGCATTGCGCGTCTGCAGCATGTACAGCTTGCCTTCTTGAATGGTGAATTCAAAATCCTGCACGTCGCGATAATGCTTTTCCATCTTGCTGGTCAGCGTCTGCAGTTGGTGGTACACGTCGGGCATCTGCTTTTGCAGGTCGCTGATCGGCTCCGGCGTACGAATGCCGGAAACCACATCTTCACCCTGCGCGTTCAGCAGGTACTCGCCGAAAAACTTGTTCTCGCCGGTTGCCGGATTGCGTGTGAACCCGACGCCGGTTCCGCTGGTCTCTCCCAGGTTGCCAAACACCATGGCCTGAACGTTGACGGCCGTGCCCAGCATGTCGTCGATCTGGTTGATGCGGCGATAGGTCTTGGCGCGGGTGTTGTTCCACGAACGGAACACGGCGTCGCGGGCCATCACCAGTTGCGTATGCGGGTCCTGCGGGAAATCCATCTTGGTGTGCTTGCGCACCAGCGTCTTGTATTGCGCAATCACCTCCTGCAGCGCTTTCGCATCCAGGTCCATGTCCAGCTTGACGCCCTTCTTCTTCTTGATGCCGTCGAACACTTCTTCAAAAAATGCCTTGTCGATGTCCAGCACAACGTTGCCGAACATCTGGATCAGCCGGCGATAGGAATCGTACGCGAAGCGGGGATTGTTGGTGTTCTTCGCCAGCGCCTCCACCGACTTGTCGTTCAGTCCCAGGTTCAGGATGGTGTCCATCATGCCCGGCATGGAAAATTTCGCGCCCGATCGCACCGAGACCAGCAGCGGATTCTGCCCTTCGCCCAGCTTCTGACCTTGCAGTTTTTCCAGCCGCTGCAGCGCGGCATCCATCTGGATATCGACCTGTGGGCTCAGCCCGCCCTTCATATATTCCCGGCATGCGTCCGTCTGGATGGTGAAGCCCGGAGGCACCGGCAGCCCGACGTTGGTCATCTCGGCCAACCCAGCGCCTTTGCCGCCCAGCATGTCCTTCATCGTGCCGTTGCCTTCCGCCGACCCGCCGCCAAAAAAATAAACATATTGCGCCTTGGCTGGTTTTGCTTTCTGCGTTCCGTTCTTTCCATTCGTCGTTGCTTTCTTCGGGAACTCTAAAGTGCTCACGCTCATCGAAAATCCTCGCTCCTGTTTCTTCCGCGGATCGCACCAGGTGCGTCCGGCAATTTCCACTCAGTTCAGGACCGGCACATGCCCGCCCCAGTGTTCCTAAACTCCAAAAAACAAGCGCCAGATGCAAAACCGGGTGCCCCATTCAAGCCTTCTGTTGGCTTGAGTGGGATGCAAACAATGTGTCATCCCGAGAGAAGTCCTTGCGCAGGTCTTCGCGGCGACCTGCGCGAGGGACCTGCGTTTCTGTTCACATTGCAGTGATTCCGCGCTTGTCTGTGTGCCCCAGGTCTCGCATTTGAGACCTGGGTGCGTACTTCTCGACACGGTCACAGTCCCATCGGCGTACAAAATGCTGCTCCGTACCCCTCGGCAAATCGTAAAAGCTGAACGGAACACCTTATTTTATGCCCTCGGAAGCCCTGCCGAAAAGGGCCGCCCTCGACGGGCCCTTGCATCGCTCGATTTTGTGCTGTTGTGCCGCGTTGTAGTTGCAGCGAATCGGTTTCTCCCGCGTAAAAACGCCAGCCCGACAATTTCTGCGCCACAAATTCCGGCTTTATTTTTCCGGCAGGCAAATTCCGCCGAAAAAACTAGTTGCCTTAGCAACTAGTTCGCGCAATATGGTTGCTAAGGCAACTATTTTTCCCCTGCCTCGAAAAGGCCCCGAAACCTCTTCTCCCACCGGTAAAAAATTGCATGTCCATCCCATGGAATACTATGGCCCTAAGAGTGGAAGTTTTTCGGAGCCGAAAAAGTATGACGAAAGAAGTCATCACCATCTCAAAAGAAGATTATTTAAAGGCCATTCTAGAGGCCGAATCTGAAGGCCAGACCGTTATCTCTTCCACGCTCGCACATTGGCTGTCCGTTTCTCCCCCAGCAGTTACGATGGCCTTGAAGCGCCTGAAGCGCGATGGATATGTCGAAGTAAAACCGGACGGAATCGTGCGTCTGACGCCAAAGGGAAAACAGACCGCCTATCACACCGCCCGGCGCCATCACCTGATCGAACGCATGTTGTCGGAGATGTTTGGCATGGACTGGTATCGCGTGCACGATGAAGCGGAGCGCCTGGAACATGCGGTTTCACCGGCGTTTGAAGCCAAATTGATTGAAAAACTCGGCGAAAAAGGCACCTGTCCCCACGGCAATTCCGTTCTGCCGGAAAGCCCGGAACAACTGAGAAAACGCGGCCTGGTGCCATTGTTCGACGCTGCGGAAAACGTGCGCTACGCAGTTTCCTGTCTGCACGAACGCGACCCCAAACTACTAGTCTTTCTTCACCGTTCCGGTATCGGACCCAACGCGCGGGTACAGCTTCAGGCGCGCAACTACGATGAAACGGTGACCGTCCAAACGCCTTCCGGAACCATCACCTTGGGCAGACCTGCGGCAGAAAGGGTCTGGGTCAAACGAATGAAACGTTAAGCATAAATTAATTCTTTGCTCTTAACCAACGTTAACGATCTATGGCATACTGCGGTAAGAGGTTGCTTCCGCCAGGATGCCCGGTCCCCAATCCAAAATTGAGATGCAAAGGAAGCCGCGACAGCCTTCTTTGCCCGACGTATTTTCCAGTGTGCGCGTATCGACTTCTCCTCGGCTATGGCGGCGCGCGCTGGGATTTATTGGGCCAGGCTTTCTTATTTCCGTGGGCTACATGGACCCGGGCAACTGGGCCACGGACCTGGCCGCCGGTTCGCGCTTTGGCTACAAGCTGCTGTTCGCCATCATGGTGTCGAATTTGCTGGCGATTTTGCTGCAGGGGCTTTCGATCAAACTGGGCGTAGCGACAGAGCAGGACCTTGCACAGTCCTGCCGCGAGCGCTACAGCAAACCCGTCACCATTGGACTTTGGGCATTCGCTGAGATTGCCATCGCCGCTTGCGATCTGGCGGAAGTAATCGGCTCTGCCATCGCGTTGCAGCTACTTTTTGGCGTTCCTCTGCTCGTAGGCGTGTTGATCACGAGTCTCGATGTTCTGCTGATCCTGCTGCTGCAGAACCGCGGATTTCGCTATCTGGAAGCGGTGGTGATTGTGTTGATCGCAACCATCGGGGTGATGTTTGCCATCGAGATTTTTTTCTCGCACCCGCAATGGGGCTCGATCGCCTGGAATCTATTTGTTCCCTCGCACGAGATCCTGTCGAACGGAACCATGCTCT
>JAJZCA010000299.1 GCA_021798735.1 Acidobacteriota bacterium
ATTCATTACCTGGGCATGGATGAGCCTCGTCTTGTGGCCTTTGCTCGTTCGATGGCAGCGTGCGGGCTACAAGTGTTGACCCCCGAGTTACCGGACAGCCGCGACTATCGCATTCAGCCCTCCGATGTGCAGTCTATTGGGGATTCTGTGCAATGGTTACAGAACACCACGGGCCGCCCAGTTGGCTTGATGGGTCTGAGTTTTTCTGGCGGACTGGCGCTGATGGCTGCGGCCACACCGCCATTTTCCAACCGAATTTCTTTTGTTTTCTCCGTAGGCGCGCATGACGATCTCTATCGAGTCGCTACCTTTTACGTCACAAACGCGGACCCACTTCCGGATGGAGACGTGGAGCGTGCCAAGCCCAATGACTATGGGCCATGGATTGTTGAATACGAGCATCTCGAGGATTTTGTGCCAGCGGCGGATGTGACAGAGATTCGACCCGTCTTGCGCGCTCGCCTCTATGAAAATTCAGCGCTGGAAAAAGAATTGCTTGCCCATCTGACGAATGCACAGAAGGCCGAGTATGCACAGATCATCGACGCTCCGCGTCAGGACGTTGCTCTGTTTACCTCCAACAAAAAACATGCTGCGGAAATGGCTGCCGTGTCTCCGCATGGGAACCTGGCGGGGCTGCATGTGCCGGTGTATTTGCTGCATGGGCGAGGCGATACGCTGATTCCCTTTGCAGAGGCGGAATGGCTGGCGCAGGAGCTACCGCGCGGAACGCTGAAGAGGATGCTGATCAGCCCGCTGATTGCGCATGTCAATACAAACCATTCCAAGCCGAACATTTGGGATGAATGGCAACTCCTTCACCTGCTGGCTCAAGTGATGGAGCATGCCGAGCACCCATAATCGATCCAGGCCAACCGCTTCCCTCCGATTCGGTATCGGCAGAAAAGGTTCATTCTCTGAAACAATGAGGACGCGCTGAACTCTCGATGTGAGGTACAGTAACCAGCATGCACTCAATCGAGAGAGACGCCCGTTCTCGCGATGAAAATGCCGAATCAACGCATACTCTGCCGCGCGTTCTAGGTCCATGGCAGGCCACGGCCATTGTTGCGGGCACGATCATCGGCAGCGGCATCTTCCTCGTCCCGCAAGAAATGACGCGGGCCGCGGGCTCGTCCAGCCTTGTCTATCTTGCTTGGATTGCCGCGGGAATTCTTTCTTTGTTTGGCGCGATGACATACGCCGAACTGGCAGCGATGCGCCCCTTTGCAGGCGGAGAGTATGTCTACCTCCGCGATGCCTACGGTGAACTGCCTTCCTTTTTGTATATGTGGACATGGTTCTCGCTGGCCAAACCCGCCTCCATTGCCAGCAGCGCCATCGGTCTGGTTCGCGTGCTGGGTATTTTTTCTCCGCTGATATGGTTGGGCCAGCCGCTGCTGTTGCATCCTTTTCGATTGGAGTGGGGACAGATTGTTGGGATCGGCGTGGTATGGCTCATCACCGGTCTTAACTACCTGGGACTCCGCCGCGCCGGAGAATTTCAACTGGTCTTCACGCTCCTGAAGGTCGCGTTGATCGCAGCAATTGTGTTTTTTTGCTTCCACAGTTCGCTCGGCCATCGCGAGAATTTTGCGACCATTTTTCCCGGAGCGACCGGCGGTGTGGCCGGATTTACCGTGGCGATGATCGCGGCCCTGTGGGCCTATGACGGCTGGAACGATCTGAACATGGTTGCCGGCGAAATCAAGCGTCCGGGACGCTCCATTCCACTTGCCCTTGTCGCGGGAGTTTGTCTGGTGGCACTACTTTACATGCTGACCAACGCCGCCACTGGATATCTGCTGCCAGCGACCGCGATCGCCAACTCTCCGCGTCCGACCGCCGATGCCATGCTGCTAGCCGTGGGAGCGTGGGGCGCGGGACTGGTTTCCATCGGCATGGCGATCAGTATTCTTGCGTCGCTGAATGGGACCGTTCTTTCCGGCGCCCGCATCCCTTTTGCCGCAGCGCGAGATGGAATATTTTTTCGCTCCATGGCGCACATTCATCCGAAGTTCGAAAGCCCGTCGGTATCGCTCGGCGTGCAGGCCGCTATGTCCACGGTACTTCTATTACTGGTGGGACGATTTCAGGCCTTGTTTGAGCTGGCTTTGCTGGGGGAGTGGCTGTTCTACATGCTGACAGCAACAACCGTCTTTGTTTTTCGTCGACGCGAACCGGCACGGGAGCGCCCGTATCGCGTACCTTGGTATCCGGCATTGCCTGCAGTGTTTGTTGCCGCCGCCGTGCTGGTGATTGGCTACATTCTACGCAGCAATCTGAAGAATTCTATTGGCGGTCTGCTGGTGATTGCGCTCGGCCTGCCGATGTATGTATGGATGCGATACCGTAGACAGAACAACGCCGCGTCGTGACAGCCGTTCTTTGAGATTGCGTGGATCACGCGCTTACTTCTGGCTAGCTTCGATCAGGCCTTGATATAGCTCCATGGTTTGATCGGCAATGGCGGACCAGGCAAACTTTTCTTCCACGCGCCTGCGGCCCGCTTCGCCAAATTGATCGCATTTTTCCGGGTCCTCCAATAGATTGGAAATCTTCGCGGCCAGATCGCGCGCAAACTGCTGAGGGTTTGCCGGAAATCCTGTCGTTCCGTCTGCCTCGAATGGCACCAGATATCCCGTCTCGCCATCGACCACGACCTCAAGAATTCCTCCCGTGGCGCTGGCAACTACGGGAGCATGACAGGCCATCGCTTCCAGATTGATGATGCCAAACGGCTCATAGACGGAGGGGCAGCAGAAAACGCGCGCGTGGCTGTAGATCTGAATCACTTCCGGCTTGGTCACCATTTTTTCAATCCACACCACATGCGGGTGCGACGCCTGCGCCTCGACTACTTTCTGCCGCATCTCAGCAGCAATCTCGGGCGTATCGGGTGCGCCGGCACACAGCACCACCTGGGTATCGCGTGGCAAGTAGCGGATGGCCTCCACCAGATGGGTAACGCCCTTCTGTCGCGTAATGCGGCCAACAAATAAAACATACGGTCGCGCGGGATCGACGCCATATTTTTTCAGCGCGGTCGTGTCGTTGGTCTGGTCATATTCGGCAAGGTCGATACCGTTGTAAATCACATGAATTTTCTCCGGCTGCAGCTCCGGATACACGCGCAGAATGTCTGCCTTCGTACCGTTCGATACCGCGATCACCGCATCGGCATCGAGGATAGCGGTGCGTTCCATCCACGAACTCATCGCATAGCCGCTGCCGAGTTGCTCCGCCTTCCACGCGCGCAGCGGTTCCAGGCTATGCGTGGTGAGTACAAAGGGAACATTGAAAAGTCTCTTCGCCAGAAAACCGGCCATCGACACATACCAGGTGTGGGTGTGCACAATGTCGATCGTCGTCAGCGTTTTCATCTGCAGCAGGTTGAGGCTGAACGCTTCCAGCGCGGTGTTAAATTTCTCCTGAGTACCCTTTGTCAGTTCCGTCCACGGTTCCTCGCCGCGTACGTGCAGATTGCCCTGGTCCAACTGTTGATTGCCCCAACAACGGACTTCCACTTCAATCTTCTTGGCCAGTTCACGACTCAGATACTCGACATGCACTCCTGCGCCGCCATACACGTTGGGCGGATATTCGCGCGTCATCAAACCTACTCGCAAATCAATTCTCCTGACATTCTGCAAAGCTTCGATGCTGAATTCCCTGCCGTGCTGCGCGTGTCCATGAATCCTCGGCGAGAAAGGTTATTCTAAAGCAGTTCGATGGTACCTGGTATCGCGCCAACAATCACGCGATACTCTCTAGGCATGTCCAAAAAAAAACCTAAGCTCGGCCAGAATTTCCTCACCGACCCCAGTGCGCGGCAACGCATCGTGGAAGCGCTCGGCGATATTTCCTCCGCCACGGTGCTGGAGATCGGCCCCGGACGAGGCGCATTGACCGATCTGCTCGCCACCCGCGCGCAAAGCCTGATCGCCGTCGAACTGGATCGCGCGCTTGCGCCGCGGCTGACCGAGATATGGAAATCCTCCGGGCATGTCGCCATCCTGCAAGCCGATATTCTGGAGCTGGACTTAGCTCAGGCGCGGGCGATGACTGGAATCGCAGGCGACGCTCCGATGGTCGTGATCGGGAATTTGCCTTATTACATTACATCCGACATTTTGCTGCGCCTCTTTGAGCAGGCTGCATCGATCTCGCGGGCAGTCGTTATGGTGCAGGAAGAAGTGGCGGATAGGCTGGCCGCGACCTCTGGCACCAGCACCTATGGATTGCTTTCAGCGACCGCTCAAATGCATGGGCGTGTGGAGAAGCTGTTCGCACTCCCGCCGGAGGCGTTTTCGCCCGCGCCCGGAGTGTCTTCCGCTGTGATTCGGCTGGACATGCATCCTCGTTTTGAAGAACTGCACGTCGATCGAACTGGATTCCTGCGTTTTCTGCAGATATGTTTTCGCCAGAAACGAAAGACGCTCGTTAACAATCTAAAAAGCGCGGGGATCGCCGACAATGCGGATGTGTTCGCCGTAATCGAGGAGGCAGGTCTCAATGCCGCGGTTCGGGCGGAGGCAGTTTCACTCGAGTCGATGGCGTTGATCTATCGGCGCCTGCACTCCAACCGCGGTAAGCATGAAAAAACCGGCGATTCGCTCGCCGGTTGATTCAATTCTAAAGCTTTCTCTAATGAGCACCACCACCACCACCATGT
>JAJZCA010000300.1 GCA_021798735.1 Acidobacteriota bacterium
CGCAATTCGCTGCACTAGCCCGCCTCTCCCGATTGCCGTATGTATTTTGTATCTACGCGCAGCCGTAACAAGGCTGCAGAATTCCTTTGACACTCCATCGCGTTTAGGGAGTCGGTCTTGGCTGGTATGACTCTTTTCGATTGGTTCATTGTCGTAGTGATTCTTCTGTCGACAATCATGGCGGCTGCGCAAGGGCTGCTGCTGGAGATTGTTTCTCTGGCCGCGCTTGTCCTGGGCCTGTGGCTGGCCTTCTGGAACTACGGTGTCCTGGCAGCGCCTCTCTCGCGAGTGATTCATTCCGTAGGCGTCGCCGATGTCCTGGCGTTTCTGTTGATTGCGCTCGGCGTCATGCTGGTCATCGGCCTGATCGGACGGGCCATTTCCAAAGTGGCACACAAAGCCGGATTGGGCGGACTGGACAGCCTGCTAGGTGCGATATTTGGAGTCATTCGCGGCGCTTTTCTGGTAGTCGTTGCTATCATAGCAATTGCCGCCTTCATGCCGCAGAAAACATGGTTGAACGGATCGAAGCTGGCACCCTATTTTCTGTCGGCGGCCAATAATGTCTCGGCAGGGGCACCGGCAGAATTGCAGCACAAGATTCAAAAAGGAGCAGCAATCATTCAACATGGTCCAGGCTGGCTTCAAAATCACTTGCATCCTCCCCCAGCCACACGTTAGAACATTGAGTAGTCTCTTCTGAACACTTTTCCGCCATCAGCACCATTCACTGCCGCAGCATTTGCAAGCCGGGTTAGAGAGGTCATCAAGTGAAACGCGAATTGGATAATCTTGTCGTACAGATGTACGCCAGTGGCATCACCTACGAAGAGGCTGTCCGCGAGTTTCGACGCCGCTACATTCAGGAAGTCCTGCGCAACAACAAAGGCAACCAGTGCAAGGCCGCGCGCGAACTTGGCGTACACCGCAATACGCTGAGCCGCGTTATGACCGAACTGGAACTCGATCCGGCACAGATCAAGCTGGGACTAAAGCGCCCGCCTCGCGGAGAGCACGCTGTTCTTCCCGCAGTGCAACTGATACGATCGAGGTAGTGACCCGAATCTGGGTAAGGCAGTGTATTGGCGCGTGTCAAAGAACCATTTAACGAAAAAACGATTCCTCCACAACGCATTCATTAGCTACGTCCCATACCTGGGACAAGCCGCGATTCGATGGCATCCAATTTCCACGAGCACAATGCTCCGCACCCAAAAGCCGGCAGTGCCTTTCCAGATCACATCGTCCCCGTGGCAAAAGAAACTGACTGCTGCCAGCCTAACGTTGTCGCTGGGAATTTTCAGTTGCGTTTCGCAGGCAATCGCTGAGGACACTTCCTCTTCAAAAATCGCACCGGCTACAAAAACGGCCCCTGTTTCGCCTAGGGAGCCGCCCTCCGTTCCGGTTCCAAGCGCCCAACAGGTTGCCAAAGCGCGGGAATTTTTCCGTAAAGGCACGCATGCTTTAAAAGCACAGGAGTCAGCGCGTGCGCTGACTCTGTTTGCCAAGGCCCACCTGCTGGATCCAGGCAACGGGCCCTATCTGGCCGCGTACGAGTTAGCCCGGCAGCAGTGGGTTGGCAGCCTGATGCACACGGCAAACCAAGCGCAGCAAGTTGGAAATACGTCAGCCGCCAAGCAGCGGCTGGAACAGGCATTGAGCCTCGACCCTGACAATCCGTATGTGCAGGAGCATATTCAGTCTTTGGATTCGCAGGAAGAACCTGCCGTGATCTCACCTGTGCCGATGCCGAAATTTTCCAGCGGCCTGGTCGAACTTGCCCCGGCGCCGATTCGATCCACGTTTCATCTACGCGGCAATGCGCAGGACATCCTGCACAAGGTTCTGTCTGCGTATGGGATCACCGCAATCCTGGATGACTCTGTTCCTACCAAGCAAATCCAACTGGACTTGACGAATGCCCCCTTCGCCGAAGCATCGGGAGCTGTGGGACTGTCAACTGGGACATTCTGGGTAGCATTAGATCCGACTCATGTGCTAGTCGCGAAAGATACGAAGGAGAACCGCACAAAATTCGATCGGCTGTTGTTGGAAACCATCTTCCTTCCAGGGCAGGACAAGACGGAAATGATCAACACCGTCAACATGATCAGAAATGTGTTCGGAGTCCGCCAGATTTCGAGTCATGCGAACCAGGGAACGGTGACGATTCGCGCGACCGAGAGCACGCTGCGCGCCATCAACGCAACGGTGGAGCAACTGTACCTGGATAAGCCGGAAGTGATGTTGGATGTGCGCATCTACCAGGTGAACGATACTCGACAGGAAGACCTGGGAGTGGCATTTCCGCAGCAATTGAACGTTTTCAATGTCACCTCGCAGTTGACCAGCATTATCAGCAGCAACCAAAGCACGATTACACAATTGATCGCAGCCGGTTTGGTGAATCCAGGAGATATCGCCGGAATTGCGGCTCTTTTGGTCGGACTGGGGCTGGTGAATGGAACTGTCTTAAATCAACCGTTCGCGCTTTTTGGCAATGGGCTGACTCTCAGCGGACTTTCGTTCGGCAGCACGACCGCCAATGCCTCGCTGAATATCTCCGACACACGGGAAATCGACCACGTCCAACTGCGCGCCGGAGACCTGCAAAAACAGACGGTGATGATTGGAGAGCGCTATCCCATCGTCACGCAAAGCTATTCCGCCGGGACGCAAACGCCCACGGCGAATATCGGTCTTGCAAGCCTATTGGCGGGCACTTCAGCAACCGCAGCCGCTTCTACGAATCCACTGGCGTTGGCACCGACTGTGGAGTATCAAAATCTGGGGCTGACGGTGAAGGCGCTACCCCGCATTCTGCAAAACAAAGACGTGCAAATGCAACTGGAAGTCACGATTGCGTCCTTAGCGGGGGCATCCGTCAACGGTTCGCCGATCATTAACAATCGCGATTTCATTACGACCATCCAAATTCCCGACAGCGGCGCCGCAATGGTTAGCAGTGCTGTAAGCAGCACAGAGTCGACGTCACTGTCCGGGATTCCAGGACTGAGTGAGCTGCCTGGCTTTGGCTGGACAGCCAGCCCCACTACCCAGCTGACTGTCGGCAGGCTCTTGATTGTGATCAGTCCGCACATCATCAGCGCGACGCACACCCGCGTCGCTTCCAGGATGCTGTTTCTGCCGACGGGCTCGACTGGACAATAGCACGAACCCACCGCGAACACCGCGCTGCATGTCGCCGCACTTGTGCAGATCCGCAGAGACATTCGGATCTTTCTCGTGACCAAAAGCAGCTACCGGGCGGTGATATCCAACAGCAGCGGAAGCGTCTGGGGTGGATTACAGGCTCGATTGTCACAGGCCTGATAGTGCAATTGCCCATGCACCGCGTAGTGGCCGGCCCGAGCGCGCAAGCGAACGGCCACCGCAAATTCGCCGGTATACACGCTGAGCGCATCCTTTGGCGAGAACTGGAAATGATAGTCAACGCCCTGGGGGTAGTCGACTTGAGCGATCTGGAGCCCGGGCGTTTTGTCGAGGGTGAGCGTAGTCGGAATCAGAAACTCCGAATGCGGGGTATGAGAATTGATATGCAAACCAGTCTGAATCGCGAATCGCAGTTCCACGTCTTTGGGTGCGCTCGCGGGTGACGATGCCTTGAGGGCAAGCTGCGGCGAGGAAACCATCTGCACCCACTGTTTCGACTTAGGAGCGCCGAAGCCGATCCCGCGCGGACCCGGCTGCCATGCCGATTGGGCCACTAAGGCTCCGGCACACACGGTTCCCGCAGCCAAGATGAGAACGATCGCGGACTTCCCTGTCGGCACGCTCAGGCTCCCTTGGCAAGAATCTTTTGAATATTGGATTCCATTTCGCTTTCGGAAATCAGCCCACCCGATTCGATGAGCACCTTGCCATCGCGGTCGATGTAGTAGGAGGTCGGCAGAAAATCGATGCCGCCGTAGGCCTTGTTCATCTGGTCGTCATACATCAGCACGGGATAGTCCACGCCCATTTTTGCCATGAAGTCGCTGACTTGTTTTGTAGCCGCAGTGTTCGCGGAACCGTCATCCTCTGAAATTCCCAGCACAGTAAATCCCTGGGAGGCATATTTTTTCTGCATATCGATCAGCCACGGCATTTCCAGCTTGCAGGGACCGCACCAGGTGGCCCAGAAATTCAACAGCACGGCTTTACCTTTGTAATCCGAAAGCGAGACGGTTTTGCCATCCACGCTCTTCAAGGTAAAAGCGGGAGCGGGTTTATTTCGGAAATCAGGCAGACCCTGCGCGGCTGGAGAATTTTCATCGGGGCTGGCAGCCGCTGCAGAATTGCCCGAGTCCGCGGAAGACGCGCCGAGAAACTTGCGTAGCTGTGGCGGCGCACTTTGCATGGCCGGCGCGTTGAGAGACTTCCTCATTCGGTACGCCATCACTCCAGACCAGATCATTGCCGTGATGCCTGCGATCAAAACCGTGATCACGATTGCGTTGCGCTTCATTCCTGCTCCTAGATCGCCGGGAAATATCCCCGGGGATGCAACTCTTGATTGTATCGGTTGCGATAGGCTGCTGCATGACACGCTGCGATTCTTGCAGGGCAATCGCATTTCAAAATAGCTCCAGTAAGCGGAACAGGTAGTCATCGTCCCAACCTGCGCGTTTGAACTTTCCTCTCAGCGAACCTTTTGATC
>JAJZCA010000301.1 GCA_021798735.1 Acidobacteriota bacterium
AAACGTTCCCTCCAGTTGTAAATGTCCATTTCGGAATTAAAGTGTTGACGTTGGCAGGGCCGATGAGATGTTCCGCTGACTGGCTTCGAGTATCGCCCAGGTTCTGTCCTGCGAAGGGCCACTGTCCGCTTCCTGCTATTTGGGTCCCGGTTTGCGCGGAGATCATGGCCGATGGAAACAGCAACCCGACCGCGAGTGCAAACGACGTACATTTCCTCATGGCAGCCTCCTTTGCGTCTGCTTGAGGTGGCGTACACTTTGAGGACCCCATGTCGTCGGATGCGCATCCGACGACATGGGGTGGTTTTCAGGCGTGGCTATGCGTTCAGAGAGCAAAGCCACAATCCCCTTGCAACCGGGCACGTAAAGCAGGAACACAGTCGCTGAAAGTCTCGCAACAAGCGTATGTCCCTTATTTACTACTGGCCCGGATGTGACCTCCCCGCAGGCATGATCATGCCGAACAGACCCTCGCTGAACAGCAGGCTTGGGTTGTCTGCTGGCGCCGGTCCAGCGGTAAAAAAGAGCTGGTTCATGGCACCGTTAAGGGCCGCTCCCTGGCCGAACTGCAGCGCCCATAATCCGGGCACGGAGAAAGGCTTGCCGTTGCTTAACGTCAGTGTTCCCGCGAGCACTCCTGTATCCGGATTGAAGGCATGGATCATTCCGTCCGCGACATTTCCAACCAGGATTTTGTTGCTGAGCTTGCCAAAGTTGGCGGGTGAGCGCGCCAAACCCCAAGGCGCGTTCAGCACGGTCTGGCCAGAGGAAGGCAGGCTGGCGAATAGACGCCGGCACATTGGAGCGGTAGAGCTGGTTTCCAGATTGCAGATATCCAGAATTCCGCCTCCGCCCCTGGCGTTAAAGTAAGTGACATAGAGTTTATTGCCGATGAGCTGAATCCCATACGGGACGAAACCCATCGGCGGATCGGGATCGGCAGCGAACGAATTCACTAACGTGAACGTGCTGTCGAACACGTCAATCTTTCCTCCAGGCACCGAATTCGTGGCATACAGATGCGGGCTGCCGGACAGTGCGGCCAGAGCAAGTCCATTGTAGGATGCCCCGCTGGACGAGCGGTCCGCAACCACGATGCCTTGAGTAAAGTTGACTTGTGGACTCCAGGCGACGATCAGGCCATCCAGCGTATCGAAGATGAACGCCGCCGTGTGAGAAGGGGTGCTGCCGGGGACCGTGAAGGCGCCGGTTGAGGAAAAGCTGTTCCACACAATACCGGTAGGACCAAAAAAATTCAGCTTGCCGGCATGCGGTTCGAAGAGTTTTCCTTCTCCAGGATAAGGGCAAGGCACCTTTACCATTCCACCTACCACGCACGGAATTTGAACCACGAGCGGAATGACTGCGCCGCTCGATGTATAGACCGTCGCGTCGCTACTGTTCTGGTCAGACACCCAGAACGGGCTGGTTGGAGATGACACCAGACCCCAGCCATTGACCAGGTTCGGATCAAGGTTAGGGTTAAGTGGGCTCAATGCGCTTGTGTTCGAAACCAGGTTGACTGCCGAATACTGCGCCGCGACCGGCGACGCAAACAACGCGAGGAAACAAACGGCCGCTGTAGCCGCTCTTGCCATCCGTGCCGCAAATGGTTTGTTCATACCTGCCTCCTTGTTCTGAATGCCCCAAAAACCGGCGAATCCATAGGATTCGAGTCCACTAATAGGGTGAAGGCCGATTCGGGATGTCTTCAGGGTTGGGTCAAAGACATCTGGGCTACCTCCCCCCAAGAGTGGGGTTCAGTAGCTCGAGAAGGAGGGATTAAGAGAAAAGGTTGCCTGCAAATGTTCACTTTGTTTGCATGAACCTAAAACGGCAGTTGATCCGCTGCCAAACGGGCTTTCTCTAGCAATCGCAAGTATTTACAAAATAAAGCACTTGCAACCAATCCGGTGAAGCGCGGAGCAGTTAAATGTCCAGGCAGACATTGCAGTTAGCAGTCATCCACTGGCTCAACTGCCGTTTTTAGCATGAAATCTAAACGCCAATCACGCTGCAGAGTTCCTTAACAGAATTTGCGCTCTTCTGGAGTCCCGCCTGCTCTTCGTCGGTCAGCTTAATCTGGATAATCTCTTCCAGACCCCGCGCGCCCAGTTTGCATGGCACACCAATGAAGAGGCCATGGATGCCATATTCGCCTTCAAGATAGGCAGCGCAAGGCAGAATCTTTTTCTTGTCCTTTAAGATCGCTTCTACCATTTCCACCGCCGCTGCGGAAGGTGCATAGAAGGCGCTTCCGGTCTTGAGATATTTCACAATTTCGGCGCCACCGTCACGAGTACGCTGGATCAGCCGCTCAATCGTGGGCGCATCCATCAGTTCTGTAATCGGAATTCCGGCAACAGTGGAGTAGCGTGCCAGCGGCACCATGGTATCGCCATGACCTCCGAGCACGAACGCGGTAACATTTTCGACGCTGACCTTCAGTTCGTCCGCGATAAACGTGCGGAAACGCGCCGAATCGAGAACGCCGGCCATGCCTATCACTCGTTCGCGATTGAACTTGGAAAGCTTGTAGGCGGCCTGCGCCATAGCATCCAGCGGATTGGAAACGATCACCAGAAAGCAGTCCGGTGAAGCCGCCACCACTTTGCTGACGACGTCCGACATGATCTTGAAGTTGGTATGCAACAGATCGTCGCGGCTCATGCCGGGTTTTCGGGGAATTCCGGCCGTAATTACCACGACATCGGAATTTGCAGTGGCCGCGTAGTCGTTCGAACCGACCGCATGGACATCGCGCTTTTCAATCGGCATGGCCTCCATCAGATCGAGCGCCTTGCCCTGCGGCACACCCTCTACTACGTCAACTAATACAATATCAGCCAATTCTTTGGCCGCAATCCAGTGCGCGGTGGTGGCCCCTACATTGCCCGCACCGACAATCGATACTTTCTTCCGCATATTTCTCCTTTGCCAAAATTTCTTCAGTGACGGCTAGCGAGTCATCGCAACCGCATCCATGTTTTCAATCATTCGAGTTGCAAATTCGCTGGTACCCACCTTGGTGGCCCCCTGCATCTGCCGCTCAAAATCGTAGGTGACAAATTTTTGCTGAATCGTCCGCTCCAGGGAGTTTTCGATCAGGCGAGCCGCCTCAATCCAGCCAATGAAGTCAAACAACATCACTCCAGAAAGCATTACAGACCCAGGATTGATAACATCCTTGTCGGCATACTTTGGCGCGGTCCCGTGGGTCGCTTCAAACACCGCATAACCGTCGCCGACGTTCGCGCCCGGCGCAATTCCCAGGCCGCCGACCTGCGCCGCGCAGGCGTCGGAAATGTAATCGCCGTTCAGATTCGGCGTCGCCAGCACGCTATATTCATCGGGGCGAACGATCACCTGCTGAAAGATGGAATCGGCAATACGGTCATTGACCAGCAACTTCTTCTTCCACTTTCCTTGTCCATGACTGACGCCGATGCTGTCGATGACACGCTTCACTTCCGCATAAATTTCATCGCGGAACTTTTGCGGCGCATGCTCGAGTCCTGGTTCGATCATGGCGGCATTCTGCTCAATCGTCAGACCGGACTTCGATTCCAGATTGCCGAGAATCCAGCTCTCGCGCTCCGTAACAATCGAATCGCGAAATTCATCGACGGCGACTTCATAGCCCCATTCGCGAAACGCGCCTTCGGTAAATTTCTGGATATTTCCCTTGTGCATCATGGTGACCGATTTGCGGCCATGTTTCAGGGCATAGGCAATCGCTGCCCGCACCAGCCTCTTGGTCCCGGTAATCGAGATCGGCTTGATGCCAATGCCGGAATCTTCGCGGATCTTTTTCTTGGTGCCTGCCAGCATCTCGTTATTCAGGAAGTCCAGAATTTTCTTTGACTCGGGAGTTCCCTCTTTAAACTCAATGCCCGCGTACACATCTTCCGTGTTCTCGCGATAAATCACGATGTCCAGCTTTTCCGGATGCTTTACCGGGCTGGGCACGCCCTGGTAATACCGCACCGGGCGAACGCAGGAATACAGGTCCAGCATCTGCCGCAGCGTGACGTTCAAAGAGCGGATGCCGCCGCCGACCGGCGTGGTCAGCGGGCCTTTGATCGAAACGCGCAGATCGCGCGCTGCCTGCACGGTGTCATCCGGAAGCCAGTTCTGAAAACGCGCAAAGGCTTTCTCTCCGGCGAAAATTTCAAACCACTTGACCGCGCGTTTCCCGCCGTAGGCCTTGGTGACCGCTGCGTCGAAAACGCGCTGCGACGCGCGCCAAATATCGCGACCGGTGCCGTCGCCTTCAATGTAAGGAATAATGGGGTTGTCGGGTACTTGATACGTTCCGTTGGAATATTCAATCGGCGTGCCATCTTTGGGTAGTGCGACGCCGTTATAGCTTGACTCCATTGCGTAATATCTCCAATTGTGTAAACGGATTGTCCTTGAACAGGCTACCACTCCATTTCCATCGCCGCCAGAATCCAACCCCAGGCAAACTCGGAGCATTTTGATCGGCGAATGGCCGGATCGCTGCCCTTGCGCAACACGACCCAAGCAAACTCATCTAGGATGGAAGATGTGCAGGCATCCAACATACGCGCGGTTCCAAGGCGCGCTCGCAACGTTTCATTCTGTGGCATTGCGCGACGCGGCGCATGGATGGCTGCGCTGTAGATC
>JAJZCA010000302.1 GCA_021798735.1 Acidobacteriota bacterium
GTTGTCGTCCGTTGAAGGCGCGGCGGTGACGGCCGTGCACATTGAAGGCGTGCTGCACGAGTTCCAGTCGATTCCCGGCGTGGTCGAAGACGCGACCGACATCATCCTGAACCTGAAGCAGGTTCCGTTCAAGCTGAATGGCGAAGGTCCGAAGGCGATTTATTTGCGCGCGGACAAGCCCGGCATTGTCACCTCCGGCATGATCGAAGCCGACAGCGACGTGGACATTCTGGACAAAGATGTCTACATCGCAACTGTTAGCGAAGGCGGCAAGCTGGACATGGAAATGCGCCTCAAGCGCGGACGCGGATACATTTCCGCGGACAAGAATTTCGATTCCGATCTTGGCATCGGCTTCATCCCTGTCGATTCGGTCCACTCGCCGGTTCGCAAGGTGAATTACACGATTGAAGCCGCCCGTCTGGGTCAGATCACGGACTACGACAAGTTGACGCTCGAAATCTGGACGAACGGTTCTGTGCTCCCGGTGGATGCGATCGGTCTGGCAGCGAAGCTGTTGAAGGACCATATGAGCATCTTCATCAATTTTGAAGAAGAGTTGGAAGCGGATGCCGCGGCGGGTATGCATGAGCCGCTGATCCGCAACGAAAACCTGAATCGCAGTGTGGAAGAACTGGAGCTTTCTGTCCGCGGCTATAACTGCCTGAAAAATGCGGGGATCCAGACCATTGGAGAGCTGGTCCAGAAGACTGAAGCGGAAATGCTGAAGACGAAAAACTTCGGCCGCAAGTCTTTGAATGAGATTAAAGAAATGCTGGCGCAAATGGGACTGTCTCTAGGTATGCGGATTGACGAAAGCGGCAATCCAGTCCCGGGACCAACCAGCATTCTGCCCGCAGCGGTCCTAAGCAGCATCGGCCATCGCGATGAGGATGAGGACGAGGATGACGAGGACTTCGATGCTGAGCTTCTCGCGCCTCACGAAGAGCCTGAGAACTTTTAAACCTGGTTTGATGGTTCATACAGTTTGTATTAGAGGGAGTCGTTCTGAACGGAGTTCGCAGAGGCGAACGGAGTGAAGAATCCAGAATATATTCGCCCGATAAGGGCGCTATCACCCTCTGGATTCTTCGCTACGCTCAGAATGACAGACTTATTTTCAATTGAGAAAAAGAGAGATTCGTCATGCGTCATCGCAAAGCAGGAGTCAAACTTGGAAGGAATACCAGTCATCGTCGCGCCATGCTGCGCAATCTGGTCACCTCCATCATTCTTGAGGACCGCGTTCAGACCACTGTTACCAAGGCAAAGGCTGCGCGTCCGCATGTGGAACGGCTGATTACTCTGGGCAAGCGGGGCGACCTGCACGCGCGACGTCAGGCACTCGCCTATCTGCAAACCAGGGAAGCTGTCTCGCGTTTATTTGAGACGGTGGCTCCACGGTATGGAGATCGCAATGGGGGTTACTTGCGGATCGTCCGCAGTGGTTTTCGAAAAGGCGACGGCGGCGAAACGGCATTTGTCGAGATGCTGGGCGTGGAGAAAATCCTGGAAGAAAAACGCGAGAAGCGCGCAGAAGCGCGTGCCAAGCGTCGTGAGACCATCGACAAGGCCATGAGTGAGCAGGACGAGCAGGGGCCTCCCAGCGATCCAGCGGAAAAGTAAAAGCCTTCCAGCAAAACAGCAAAGGCGGCACGGAGATCCGTGCCGCCTTTGCGTTCTCGGCATTCATCTATGGCGGATTCACGGTTGGTGTAGTCGATTGCGGGAGCGAGTCATTCTGAACGGAGGTAGCTGCGGCGACCGAAGAATAACTCTATCGCCTCTCGAATATACGAACCGTCAATCCGGTCTAGGGCATCAGTTGATCCAGTATCCGTTGTGCCATAATTTTTGCCCCAGGAGCTTCGAAAATACCATGGTGGCTTCCAGGCAATCGCACGGCCTGGATTGACCTTCCAAGTATCCGCTCCCAACCCAAGTCGGAAGGTAAGCAGTTGATTGGGTCCTCCTGACTGCAGAACAACAGCATTTTCCCCTGTAATGCTCCGAAAAGTCCGACTCGACTCGCTGCACTCTCAATTTCATCATCATCTTTTTCTTCCTGGGTCTTCTCAGTTTTGACCAATTTCTTTGCAGCCAGATGTACTGTGGAAATTTTTTTACGGGCTGCCTTGAAGCTATACCAGTAGTAAAGAAGCTTGGTAGAGGCGTTGCACTGCGCCAAGTAGGCAGGGGCAGTTGCGTCGATCACGGTTAACAATTCGATTTGCTCGCTCTGTTGTTCCAGTTTTCGTGCGATGCCATAGGCAATCCATCCAGAGACACACCATCCTGCCAGGCGATAGGGTCCGTTCGGCTGCACAGCGCGAATCCGTTGCAGATAGAAATCGATAATTTCACTCAAGGAACTCTTGTTTGATACCGGCCCATCGTCCTTCATGAGGATCGTGTAGACAGGCTGGTCGGTTCCAAGCTGCAGGGCCAACTTTCGAAAGATCATGCTATTCGAGATGACAAAGATCGGGCGTCCTTCGCCGCGGGGTTGAAGCGGGATGACATCTGGATTGGAGGTCAGAAGTTCATTGCGACGCACGTTCTTTATTACTGATTGGATTTTTTCGGCAAGGTCAGCAACGGTCGGGTGACGGAGAATATCTGCCGTCCGGATCACAACCCCTAATTTTTCCTTAAGGGCGATTTGCAGCCTTCCTGCGACGAGGGAGTTTCCTCCCAGATCGAAAAAATCTGAATTCAGGTCGATGTCGTCGAATCCAAAAATGTCCTTCCAAATCCGCAGCACAACCTGAGGGGTAGGGTTGTCAGTGGGTTCTGCGCGGTTGCTGTCAGAGGGAGGATTGATAGGTTGGGCGGTGTAACCTGACTGCATTTGCCAATCCGATCGGACGACCGGATTCAGGCACCGATCATCCTAAATATTATCATTCCAAGAAAATTAGATGCCCAGGACCAGTGTCACTGCAACAAAATCGACTCTGTATGACTTGCTAGATTTTACACGGACAAAATCTTTTTGCTCTGCCATGCGCTTCTTTGCAAGCGATAGAGGACATGGCGCTGGCAGGGATGGCCGGCGGCAATCCTGGGGTCGTCAAAGTCATCGTCGGGATTGCGGGTCATGCCAAGTTTTTCCATCACTCGGCGAGAGGGAAGATTGGCGGGAGTTGTGAACGCGACGACTTCCGGAAGCTGGAAGTTCTTGAAGGCAAGGTCCAGGCAGGCTCGAGCGCCTTCGGTAGCCAGCCCTTTTCCCCAGCTTTTCTCATTGAAGCGCCAGCCGATTTCAACGGCGGGGACGGTGCGTCCCGGCAACAGAAAACTCATTCGCTGAATGCCGAGCAAGCCGATGAATTCAGAAGTTTGGCGTAGCTCAGTCGCCATGAAGGCATAGCCGTCGAGGGCATACATGCGAATGAATCGGGCCACGGAGGCATCGCTTTCCTCACGAGTAAGTCGCGAGGAAAAGTAGCGGCGGACATTGGGGTCGGCGTTCATGGCCGCGAATGCCAGCAAGTCCGCATCGCGCCATCTTCGCAAACGTAGTCTCTCTGTCTCGATCATCTCTGCCCCAGACAAGGAATTGTATCTGAGGCAGCGTTTCGGGGATGTCATTAGACCGGGCAGGGGACGGAAGTTTTCTCCTGCGCCTGCGGAGCGCCGCTTTGCACGATGTATTCAATCAAGGGCCGCACATTGCTGACTTCAGCGAGAAAGGCATCGTGCCCATGGTCGCCGTGAAGCTCAATATAGTTGCACACTGCGTTCGCGTTTTGAATCCGCTCGGCTAGCGCGTGAACATCGGCCGCGGGGAATAGCCAGTCCGATGAGATTCCTACGACCAACAAGCGGGCACGGATACGGCGCAGGGCTTCCTCTTCGCTTGCGTAACCGCGGGACAGTTCGAACGTGTCCATGGCGCGAGAGATGACCAGGTAGCTGTTGGCGTCAAAGCGTTCGTTGAAAATGCGTCCCTGATAGTCGAGATAGCCGGCGGCATCGTAGCGCGCGGTGTGGGACTGGAGGGGATTTTCGCCGGAGCGATCGGGCTTGCGGCCGAAACGCTCGTTGAAAAGTGCGGGTGATTTGTAGGTGCAGACCGCCAGACCACGGGCCAGCGCGAGACCTCTGGTGGGCGGGTTGGAGGAGTCGTAGTTTCCGCCATTCCATGCTGGGTCGAGGCGAATGATTTCCCGCTGCAGGTGGTTGAGGGCCAACCCCATTGCAGAAAGGGGAGCGGCGCCGACGGAAAAACATCCGGCGACTCGTTCCGGGAAATCGACTGTCCATTGCAGTGCCTGCATGCCGCCAATGGAGCCGCCAAGCACCGCGCGCAGTTGGCGAATGCCGAGATGCTGGATCAGTTCGGCCTGGGCGCGGACGATGTCGCGAATGCTGACGACTGGAAAGTCCGCGCCATAGGGATTGCCGGTGGTGGGGTTGATCGAGCGTGGTCCCGTTGAGCCATAACAGGAGCCGAGGACGTTGATGCCGATGACACAATGTTTGTCCGCGTCGAGGGGATGGCGATCGTGAAACAGGTCCTGCCACCAGTCCGCCACGCGCGCGGAGCCAGTGAGCGCGTGACAGGCGAGGATGGCGTTATCGCGGGCCTCGTTCAGCTTGCCATAGATGGCATAGTGCAGCGAGGCCTGCGGCAACTCC
>JAJZCA010000303.1 GCA_021798735.1 Acidobacteriota bacterium
GCGGGACATTAAATCCTCCTGCAAGAAACCTCAGCCCTCTCAATGGCTGCCGCAAGTACCAACCCTGGTTCTACTGAATTTCAAATGCGATTGCCCTGCGTACTCTTCGATCTCGCTGCTGGTATAGCACTCCAGTTCATAGGGCTGGAATGGCACGGGGTATTTCTGGCTGATTTCGAGAAGTGGGGTAGCTCCCTGAGTACAGTTGCCACTACAAGTTGTGTTTTGAAGGCATAAGGCTGGCTCTGGAAGGCCGAAAGCGCTTTGGTTTCGTCACGACCGCATTTTCCAGCAGACGATAAAAAAGCATTCCTCGGCGCCGCGATTTCCTGCGGTTGAAGCGAAATGCGAATTCGTCCAGGTAAGCATCCAGATGGACGGCGGTAACCGATCCTTGGTGTGTTCCCAACAACCAGCGCTTCAGCAGCGAAGCAATCTTAGGTATCCCCGGCATGGCCACATGAGCCGGATCGCCGCTTGCGGAGATGTTGACGGCATGATGCTCGTAACCTTCCTTGGCCAGCCCCGCGTAGCCTTTCCATCCATCCGTGCATATGGTGGAACCCAACTCGGCCGCGTACTCCACAAAGGCGGTCAGGCTGTGCGCCGAGCCATCCTCGATACGCTTGAGTCGCACCCGCCCGAACCCCTTGGGGGAAAGCACCTCGATGGCGATAGCCACCATAAACTTACACTCCGTGCCGCGTCCGCGCGTCCCCCGTTCGATGCCGCCCAGATAGGTCTCGTCCACCTCAACCGTACCCTGAAGTCGGCCACGGCCCGGACCAACCATGGCCTCCCGCAACTTGCGCAGCATCGTCCAAGCTGTCCGATAACTACCCAGACCGAGCAGGCGCTGCAAGCCCAAGGCGCTCACGCCGTACTTCTGGTTGGTAATAAACCAGATGGCGGTAAACCAGTCGGCCAGCGGGACGCGGCTGCCGTCGAAGATTGTTCCCGCAGTTACAGAAACCTTGCTGGCGCAGCCCGCACAACTCCAGCGTCCGTCGGACAACCGCCAGCCTTTTTCGCCGCTGCACTTGGGACAACGAAAACCATCCGGCCAGCGCAGTTGCTCCAGATAGTCGATACAGGCTTGCTCGTCGCCAAACCAGGCGCGAAATTGTTGCCAGGTGCCGGGATATTCAAGCCCCACATCGGGTTTGACCTCGGAAACCACCACATATAGATATTACTGTACTCAGGGAGCCACCCCACTTTCGAGAATTGTACGTTTGGAGGCGGCAACCATGTCCTGCATCTGGATTGTGCGACTGGGGGCCAGGGCCAATAGTTCCGGCGTGTTCAGAAGGAGCGATTCGACGCTGGAACTGCAATTGGCTGCGATATACCTGAGAATGTCCTCGCGACCATCAAGCACGGTGTCATCGGTGAATCCTGCTTTGGCAATCGCTCCGAGCAGGTACAGATGTTCGTCGGAAAACTGGGCGAATGCGGCGCGCAGCCGGTCCGCGTCCTGGGCGATGAGCACATGCAGGATGGAGGTGGAGGATTTCATTGCATTCGCCACATGAAGGGCCAGAGGAGGAACGGTAATCGTGGTCCCGGCTGGCTCCGTTTCGGCGGAAATCTCTTTCACCCACGCAAGTGGATTGAAGAGGTCGTGAAACGAGGTCTCCGGCACAGTGCGGATGCTGTTGAGAACTTTCAATGTCCGGAGAAGCGGCATGGGCTGGGCACAAAGAGGCTGTAAGAGTTGTGTCCTGTAAGAGTCGTAGCACTAAAGCAGGGTTGAGGGGATACAAAGATTCAGTCTCTGAAACTCTTCCGAGAGACACATCGACCTTTGTGTTTCACAGACCATAAGCATACCTCCAAGGACACTGTATACCGACTGTGGAGGATATGAAATAGTTTCGCCAACGGGCCAGTCGAGACAACTCGCGGGCGTGCTATTGGATCGATTGGTGGATACCCTGGGGAAAAGACGCGGAAATAGCCCTCTTTCCCACAAGGAGTCAATCAGCGGCAATACAAGGCATTTCCCGGTGTTGTGGTCGTCGAGAACGCACGGCTCAATACTGAGCTTCCGTGATGTTTTCGACCGGGACGTGAAACTTTTTTGCGGCTTTTTGATAGATATCACCAAGATCGAGGTCGACGCGCTTGCCGTTGCTGTTGAAGGCGGTGGCATGGCCGGTGAGGTAGCGCAATTTCTCCGCTCCGCATTCCATCAAGACGACAATTTCGCCTTTGACGAGATGTTTTGAGAGGGAACCGACGATGTCCACTTCCAGCGGGTCCCCGTCTGCATCGGATTCATCGGGAGACCAGGTAGGCCAACCACTGTTGTCGTTCATGGCATTGGGAGTGACCATGAAGAGCAGATCGCTGTCCGAGCTGGAAGTCATCACCTCGAGACCGAGAGATTCAGCTTCTTTGCGAAAGGCGGCTTCGTCCTTCACATGAAAATAGTTGCTACGCGCAGTTCCATACCAATCGGCCATGAGGCCTCCTGTTGATTGAAAATTTGAAAAGGAAAGAGTGAGAGGTGGAAAGGCAGGTTAATGCTTGCTTTCAGGTCAATCGAGGCTTGACTGAACAGCGGTCCGCGCTAGTGGGTATATATATCAGGTGTTCGTCTCGATCCGTTTAGTTCCAGCTTCCAGGTTTAAACCCACCGGCTTTGAGCCGGTGAGCTTTCAGCATCATTTCTTTTTTGCGATGCTGACGTTGAAAAATCAACAGCGCATGAAATTTCAAACGGAGCAGCAGCAATTGATGCGACGGAGGGAGCCAAGTGCGAAGCGCTTCAGGCGGCTTCAGCCGCAAACAGGCGACTTTCAGTCGCAATCAAACCCACCGCCTTTAGGCGGTGGTCGTTTAGGAAAAGCCTACTGGAGGGCCAAGAACTATTCCGGGGTGACGACGGTTTTCAACCGGATCATGGCCATCAATCCCAACTCCCCTGAAGCGCATTTCATGCTCGGACTGGCGGATGACGTGATGTCAAAGGAGGACGACGCCTTGAAAGAATTCCAGACGGTCCTGGCCGAAGACCCAAACTATCCCGGCGTGCATTCCAGCCTGGGTTTGATCGACTGGAGGCAACACCAGGTCCCGCAGGCGGTGAAGGAATTCGAGCAAGAGTTGAGCCGGTATCCGAACGATCCCGTTTCCAACTACATGATGGGCGAAATTTTGCGCCAGCAAAACAAGCCCGCGCAGGCGATCCCCTATCTTGAGGCGGCGGTGGCCGTCAATCCGAATTACCGCGATGCGCTGATGGACCTGGGCCAATGCCACATTATGCTGGATCAGCCGTTGGAGGCGTTGAAGCCGTTGAAGAAAGCGACAGAGGTCGACCCTGACTTTGCGCAGGCCCACTTCGTGCTGGGAACAGCGTTGAGCATGGCCGGCCAACATGCGGAGGCCGCCCGCGAGAGGAACATCTGCAAAAAGCTTCAGGCGGAGCAGAACGCTCAAACCATCCTGCGAACCGAGCACTCGCATTAGGACGCTGTATGCGGTTGCTGACGATAGTGTGCTGCGGACCGGTCGGTTGACATAGTAGACTTGTCAAATCCACGGAGTGAGATTTTGAACAAGCGAGAAAATATTCCGCTCGCCGGCTGCTCAGTTTTTCTACTACTGACCTTCCTATCAACTCAAGGTATCTGGGCGCGCAGGCGGGCTTCGATGGCCCCGCAAGCGCAACAGCAGATGGGCGGCGCGGGGGTCTCTACGGGAGAGGCCTCCGCCCCGGTACTCGACGCACAAAAGCGTCCGATCACTGCCGGCGGATATGTGGATGCAGGACCGATCGTCTTTCAGAACATCGCCGACAAAGCGGGCTTGACGAAATGGCGGGAACAGACCGGAACGTTGGACAAGAAGTACATTTTGGACGCATTCGGGGCTGGGGTTGCGTTGTTGGATTACGACCACGATGGCTGGCTGGACATTTACCTGGTGAACGGTTCGACTTATGACGCGATGAGCGGCAAAACTGCTCCGCCGCAGGCAGCGCTGTTCCACAACAATCATGACGGGACGTTCACCAACGTTGCAGGACAAGCTGGCGTGACCAATGGCCGCTGGGGAGAAGGCGTGGCCGTGGGCGATTTTGACAACGACGGCTGGCCCGACATCTACGTCACCAACTTTGGAAAGAACCGCCTGTATCGCAACAACCACGATGGCACATTTACCGATATCGCGGAAAAAGCCGGCGTGGCGCTGGGAAACTGGTCGATTGGCGCGACCTTCGGCGACTATGACGGCGATGGGCGTCTCGACCTGTTCGTCTCCGGCTACATTCACTACGACATCGCGCATCCTACCAGCCTGGAGTCGTGCCAGTTTCGCGGCGTGCGGGTGATGTGCGGGCCGCGCGGCCTGCCGGGAGAGCCAGACCATCTGTTCCACAACAACGGCGACGGCACATTCACAGACGTCAGCGTCAAGGCGGGCGTCAGCGATCCCAACCGCTACTACGGGCTCACTTCCGTTTTCGCCGATGTGAACAACGACGGCAGGGTCGATCTGTTGGTTGCGAACGATTCCACGCCCAGCTATCTCTACATCAATAAGGGCGATGGAACATTTGAAGACGACAGTTACAGCTCCGGCTATGCGTTGAACGAAAGCGGACGGGAA
>JAJZCA010000304.1 GCA_021798735.1 Acidobacteriota bacterium
TATTTTTGCCCGCAGACTCTCCCCCGCAACAGTCGGCGTGTGAGATATGCAGGCTAGACTTCCTTCACCATCAAGTTGTCGCACAAGCAAGCCCCGCAGTGCATGATTCGCTTGATTGATCAGGCCAGCTCCAGTTCAATCTTTTCCGCTGCGCGATCGAGCTTCACGATTCGGAAGCTGCGAATCTGGCCCGTGGCGAGCGGCTCTGGCTGCTTACCGGCTGGCGCCTCGCCGCCCTTCCAGCGAGCCTGAAGCATCGAGGTCAACGCAGACAGGTCCGCGCCGCCGCCCACGCTCTTGTTCTCTGGTAAGGAAGCTACGTTAGCCGCAACGCGGCAAGCAGCTCGGATCCCATCGCCTAGCTCGACGGTCGCGGACTCGGGACTTTGCTCGACGACTCGACCCGACACCACATCTCCTTCCTTGTGCTCCTCCATGTATTCGCCGAGGCCGGTGGGAACCAGTTGCTTGATACTCAACTTAATCTGCCGCTTTTCGGTATCGACGGCGAGTATCTGGGCCCTGACGATCTGACCGGCACGCAGCACATCCTGTGGATGATCGATATGCTTTTCGGCGCTGATTTCGCTAACGTGAACCAATCCCTCGACGCCTTCCGCAAGCTGCACGAATGCGCCGAACTTCATCAACTTGGTCACCGGGCCTTCGATGGATGAGCCCACCGGAAACTTTTGTAGCGCATCTGCCCACGGATCTCCAAGCGCCTGCTTCAGTCCCAGAGAAATGCGGCGTTCGCCGGCACTGACGGACAGAATGATAGCATCCACCGTATCGCCAGGCTTGAGAATGTCGCTGGGCTTGCGCACCTTTTTCAACCATGACATCTCCGAGACATGGATCAGGCCTTCGATTCCAGGCTCCAGTTCAACGAAGGCGCCGAAGTCCATGAGACGCGTGACCGTGCCGGTGATTCGCTGGCCTGCTTTATATTTGTCCGCGGCGGAATCCCACGGCTCCGGCTGCAGTTGCTTGAGCCCAAGCGAAATGCGTCGGCTCTCTGAATCGACTTTGAGCACCTTGAGCTGGAGTTGCTGCCCCACCGACAGCACTTCTTCCGGTGAACTCACGCGACTCCAGGAAATATCGCCGACATGCAGAAGGCCGTCGATTCCGCCAATATCGACAAACGCGCCATAGCTAGCCAGGCTGCGAACCTGTCCGCTGACAATATCGCCTTCCTTGAGTTCGGAATAGCGGTTCTGCTGCAGCGAAAGCGCCTGCTCTTCGAGAACCACGCGGCGGTCGACTACGACATCCTCTTCGGTTACGTCCAGCTTGGTGATTCGGCAGGTGATCTCCTGACCGACCAGCTTCTCCATCTCTGTTGCATCGCGGACGCCGCTGCGGGATGCGGGCATAAAGGCGCGCACCCCAACGTCAACATTGAAACCGCCTTTCACCACACCCGTCACCATCCCCACCACAGCGGTTTTTTGCGCAAAGGCTTCTTCCAGCGATGACCAGTCTGTGGGCTGCATCACCCGAAAACGAGAAAGCTCGTAATAGCCTTCGGCATTGCGGCCCTTCACCGAGACCGGGAATCTGTCTCCCGATTTAATGCCTTCAGCGTTGTCCTCAAATGTGCTGCGTGGCAAAACCCCTTCAGCTTTGAAGCCGATGTCCAGGTAAACAAACTCGGCATCCACGGAGACAACACTACCCTCCAATTGCCTGGCGCCGCCGTCGACATTGTGAGAATGGCTGTGCTCGAATTGCGCGAGCAGTTCGCCAAACGATTCGGTGGAAAGTTCGGATTCTGCTTCCGTCGGGGAGAATGATTTTGGGATGATCTCGTTGGACATGATGGTGTATGTACCATTTTGGCATGAGCCGCTCGTCCATGAAATTGCAGCCATTCGATCAGCGGCCGCAGATAGCGTGGGCATGGACGAGCTACGACCAGATCCCCACTTCGGGGATGGTGATACAGTTCTTTGCTATGGAAAACTTTGTTGTTCGCATCGCGCGTAAAAATTGCTATTTACTTTGGCTGCTGGCTCTGACGTTGTTGACATCTCCGCAATGGCTGCATGCGCAAGCCGCCGCGACCTCGCCAACACCTGCACACGCCGTGCCTGACTGGGCGCAGCCAGGCTCCGCGACGCACGAGCAGGTACCGCCTCCGGTAGATTTTCACCGGGCGAGCAGGAATTCCGACACGCCGATCGGCATCTTCCAGGGTCAATCTGACATCGGTTCCGCCGTCGTGCCGGGAAGCGCCAGTTACAACCCGAAGACGAAGCAGTACATCATCACTTCCGCCGGATATAACATCTGGTACTCGCGCGACGAGTTCCGGTATCTCTGGAAGAAAATGTCCGGCGACGTTTCTCTCGCCGCCGATGTCAGATTCCCGAACCCGAAGGGTTACAGCGACCGCAAGGCCGTGCTGGTCATTCGGCAGAATCTCGATGACGATTCCAGGGAGGCGATGACCGGCGAGCATGGTACGGGCATGATCCACTTGGCGCAGCGCGCGGAACCGGGCGCCTCCATGACAGATATGCAGTTTCGCTTCGGGGGTTCCCTCGACGGAGTAATGGCGAAGCGTATCGGGATCGAAAAGCGGGGCGACGCCGTTGCGCTCTTCGTCAGCCTGGAGGGCGAGCCCATGCACCAGTTTGGCCCGCCGATTCATCTCCACTTCAACGGACCATTTTATGTCGGCATCGGCTTCTGCTCACACCTGCCCGCCACGCCGGACACGGCTATATTATCCAAAGTCATTCTGGAAAACTCTGCAGGCAAGGTGCGCTAAAGCGGATTGACAGATAGTCTGATTGAAAAATAATGTCAGTCATTCTGAGCGCAGGGAAGAATCCAGAGGATGATGGCTCTGTGATCCATGCCAATATTCTCTGGATTCTTCACTCCGCTACGCTCCGTTCAGAATGACTCCTATTTACGTCCGACTACACTAGCCTTCAATCCGCTATAGTGCAACAACGCGCATCGTCGAGCGTCATCAGATTCGTATCCGCGCAGGGCCCAGATTCTCCGCCGACCACAGTCCACGCGATCTTGTTCTTCCGCAGCAATCTCCGAAGATTGGGCGATATGGTGCGTAGTGGAACATTCATGTCCGAGACCCAAGGCTTGAACGAGATCCACTTCAGCCCTGCGTTCGTGGCTCCGAGATGCTCAATGCGCCGCATTTCGATCTTCGCTCCCGAGCAAACGGAAACGCCGAGCCACAGATTCTCCGGCCAGGAGCCGAACTCAGCCAGGACTGAGTTGTTGAGTGCCGCCAGTCGATGGCTGCGCTTCGTCAATACCTGAAACTGATGCCAGTATGCCGTCCGGAAAACCCGGATGTGTTCCAGAATCACCTTCGTCGGCAAGGCGTCGTGAAGAAGGTCGGAAAATTCATTCACGAAGATCATTTTCGACTTTCGTTCTTTCAGCATCGCATACAAATGCTCCGGATCGAAGAGCAGTTCGTCCGTGAAGCGTTCATTCTTTAACAAGCCGTTGAAACGCCGTCGCCGTTTCGTTTCGGATTGCGACCCGGCCCACGGCGTAGCATAGCCGGCAGCCGACGGAGCACTCCGCGCAACTGTAGAGGCTGTTGAGAGTTCCGTCGGTCCACGAAATTCCGGAGGAGTCCAGTCTCACGCTGTCCCTTGCTTTGGCTGTTTGGGCACCAGGGTTGGACGGCCGAATTGCCGCAGTTCGCGGATCGGGGCCGGCAGCGTGTTGACGAGGAGTTCGAGAATGTACTGCACCTCCGCGTCCCTCTGCCCGGGTGGCCAAGCTCTCCGTCACGGAGATGATAGCGCAACGGCTCGAAGAGTTGCGTCAAGCTGCGACCGAGGTCTCTTAGGGTGAGGCGTCGTCTTTGTATTCAAGATCGGAGCGAGGTTGAGACAGACCCCGATGTGCGTGCAATTGGAACGTTTTGGAACGTAGATGCAGTTTTCGGCGCTTGCAAGTCCTTTGGAATGTGGTGGCCAGGGAGGGAATTGAACCCCCGACGCCAGCCTTTTCAGTACTTGAATAGGTAGTATTTACAACAACTTGAGCGACACGGATGGCACCGTAACTCACAGTAAGTCAGGGTATGGATTCCTCAGTGTGGGTGCAAACATGGGTTGGAGAAATTGAAGAACAGACATATAAAAAAGCAGTTAGTTATCCATCTGACTCAGGTAACCCCAAGCGGTTGTGGCCAGCGGAAGCCGGGGTTTTCCCGGAGGCGACGATTTCCAGGTAAGTTGTTGGCTCCATTGTTACAGCTTGCTGGGCGAGTCGGAAGAACAGTTTGCCTCGGCTTCGCGACCTGCGCCGGTTGAAACGAAAGGTGAATTCATTCAGGTAGTCCTGGAGATGCTCTGCGCTTACCGCTCCCTGATGCGTGCCCAGTAGCCACCGCTTCAGCAGGGATAGTACCCGGTGGACCCGCGGCAGCAGTTCAGAAGCCTGTTCTTTGCGCCCTTTCTAGAAGGTAATCAGTGACCGCTACGTAAAGGCCATCTTGTGCGGCGCCTCCGGCGGTAGCACTCTTATGCAATGAGCGGGCGTCGAGCGGAAGAGTGGGCAAAGTGGCGTGGTTTGGTTTCCGAGCAGAGT
>JAJZCA010000305.1 GCA_021798735.1 Acidobacteriota bacterium
TTCCGGATGGATGTATCCGGCGGTGAACTGCAGCAAGTGAAAGATGATGAATGCCAGGACGATCGGTCCGCTCCAGTACATCGTGCGCGACGCGTAGGAAGAGTTGATCGCTTCTTTGCGAGAGTAGCCGATGGGCCGAGCCTTTTTGCTGCGGAGCGCCAATTGAACCGTCGCGGTAATGTGCAGCAGGATCGCCAGGATCAGAGTGCCACGCACGATCCAGAGCACTTCGCCGATGCTGTGCAGAAAGTGGCCATAGGCGTTGATCTTTTCAGGGCCTTCAAACACTTGCAGATTGCCGAGCAAATGGCCGATCACAAACAGGAACATCATGGCGCCGGTCACCGCCATGACGACCTTTTTCCCGTTTGTGGACTGCCAGAAAGTGACGGCGCGGTTCTTGCGCGAGTGGACCTCAGCGACGCTGATCGTTGCGCTCATGTATTTTTTCCAACCTTGTCGAGGGAACTCATCAATCTCCAGACCTTACCGCGGTTGAGGATGCTGTATGCCGTCCCATCCGGGTGCTCGACGCCTGCACTCGGCATAGGCGATATTCGCACCGGAGGCTGCTCGAAGTCGAATGCACAGTCGCTCACGCGTCCCGCGCAGGAATTGCCGTTCAGCAGGCAGAAAAGACGGTGGAATAGTCAACAACCATTATTGGAGCGTAATAGGGCGAGAGTCAAGGAAAGCTGTCATTTATGGTTGCGCAGCTATGCGACATACGTCGTTGCAAAGCTCCGCTGAAAGCGGACAGTCTCGCGCCGGTTCTTCCATGGAGGAGAGAACCGGCGCGAGACCGGGGAAGGGCTGTTGCGGGATAAACCGTCGTGATTCAATCTTGTTTTCGTGACCCGTCTTCAAGCAGCAAGAACGCTCAGACGGGACCTACATTGCTAAATTCACCCTGGTCGTCTTTCCTTTGCCGTTCCTTGCCGCGTTCGGCTGCCTTATCGGCTTCACGCTCCACGCGGCGATGCGCTTGCAAGGACTCTTTCTCTTTACCTTCAACGGTGGCGTCTAGCGGCTTCATGGGTGTGTTCCGATTTAGATCGAGAATTTCGGCCATTATTTTTCCCTCTACTGTAAGAGGATGGACAAACCAACGGGCGGGTTGTCCGGCTTACGATGATCCGGACACTCCCGCCCTTCTACACGTTACAGACAGCCAGTAAAGGCAATCGTGGCGGCGTTTCCTGATGCTGCCGTCAGCGGCCCGCCAGAGGTAGTGGTATTGACCTGCATGTCTGGGGAGGGACAGCCAAGCGAGCCTCCCGAACCAGGAATTTCCGCCTCGGCATCGACCACGTAATTGACTGGCGTAGAGGTCGATTGGCTGAATTGACTTCCGCTCGGCTGGTACGTCGCAATATTGGGCCATACCGATGGAACATACAAGGCATAGTTGACGCAATCGACGTTTGTCGCGCAGTTGCCGCCAGCCGCGGTTGTGTAGGTCCCTTCCGGACTATACGCGGGAGAAGCCCCGATCACCCCTGTCATGGGAAGCTGGGGTACTGTGATGGTCGGTCCGTTGCCGGGAAGCTGCTGGAGCGCGGCAAGCTGCAAGTCCGCAGCAATGCCAGCCGATGAGCTATTTTGCGTCGTCACCAGTCCGTTCAGTAAAGACTCCTGCGTATTGGGCACCAGTGGGATGTTTCCCGTCGTTTGCCCCGGCTGGATGCTCAACACCACGCCGGCGGAATATGCAACCCCAGGGACAGTGCCATTCGCAAGGGTCGCCGGGCCTACCGCGACAATGTCATACGTACCCGCGGGTAACGGGCAGAAGACGAAATTGCCATTGGAATCCGTTAGAGTGCTCATTATGATGCGGTCGATGCCGCTTGTCGTATCTTTTTGCTCCGCGGCAACGACCACTGGCCCGCTAGTAATCGGTTTCCCCGTGACCGAGCTGACGACTGTTCCGTTGATAGAAGTCGATGTCGTGCTCATCTCTCCCGCATGGAGAACAGGCTTCAGCCGGTACGTCCCTCCTTCGGCAACGATGGAGGAACAAGTGTTGAAGTCGATATCCAGGTCCTCTGTCTGACCCGCTCCTACCGTGAATTGCCCATTCGCAATTTGCCCAGAGGGAATTTTCAATCCAGTCTGCGCTTCGCTGGAAAGCGCCAGATCATGCGCCGTGCCATCCGACGTGACAACGCAGTTGGCATAGTTTCCGCATTGATTGTTGGCGATGGATGCGCCTTGTGAATCGGGCGCGAGCATGATCCGGATCTGCTGGTAATTGCCGGCCTGTAACTCTACCTTGGAACCTAGCATGGCGAGGAAACATTGACCGCCGGCCGGCCCCAGCAGATTCACCTGCATGGGAGACGAGGCGAGATTGGGAGTGAGGTCGACAAAGCTGGGATCCGTGGCTGGAGCGTCCGCATTGGTACTAGCTTTTACGTCCGTGATGGTGACGTAGACCGCCTTGTACGGCCCGTTAGGCACCTGGCAGGTTGCCGGATCGCTCAAACTCACACTCACAGATCCGGCTTTCATACTAGTAGAGCTTGAAGATCCGCCCGAACACCCGATCGCAATAAGAACTGCGATCGACATTCCGGCAACTAGTGTGAAAATTGCTCGCATCGTATCCTCCTGAAAATTGATTGATCTAAACTGACCTATATAGACGTTAATAGTAGAGAAATGGAATTATTAAGTTTGAAAATTTCTCTAGATTGTATGCCGATTTATTCTTAGGAACCAACCTATTCAATTATTCACTATTCAATCAATCTATTACTCTAGTAACTTATCCGCTTGTTTTCTTGAGTATGCGATGCAGTAGGAGTTATTGATTGAAAAATATGCTACCTGTCGCATGTCTCGTACTTCAGTAGGCGTGTAGAGAATGGAAGAAACACAGCGCATATTGTAATCTTCGCGTAACTTCAAGGACTGGACGATACTAGCATGGAACAAACGCTACCTCATCTGCTCAGTACGCTCGCGTGCAGAGGTAATGCGGTTACCGACATTGCGTGAAATTCATGGCAGATGTCATTGCCGTTTCTCCCGAAGTAACGGAGACTGGTCTGGAGGGCGCTTGAAGGGTGCCTGCCACACATGCCGCAGTACCGTCCGTGCCCGGTATGGCTGCGACGGACTCCGCTGTGTAGCCAGGAGCGCTTCCCTGCTGCTTGAACTGCGCCGTTTGTTCGGAACAGGCCACCACGTTCGGCGTCGATGAGGGTAGCTGCATAGCAAAAGGAGCGCAGTCGGTCCCCGGCACACAACTTGACGCACTCGTGGTCAACATCGCTTCGTTATAAGGAGCTTCGCTCGGCAGCAATGGCACAGTTATGGTGGCGCCACTCGTCGCAACCTGTTGCAACGCATCCGCCTGCACCGCAAGAGAAACTCCGCTGGGAGTCAGCCCGGTGCCTTCAGTGCTGATCAGCCCTTCCAGGGTTCCCTGCTGCGATCCCGGTACCAGCGGGACTTTTCCTGCCAGTTGGCCTGACTGGATTCCCATTTCCACGCCTGCCGAATAGGAAACGTTCGCTCCGTCGACCCCGACCGCAACCAGATCATAGGTGCCTTGCGGCACAGGGCACAATACAAATGTGCCGTTGCTGCTGGCATTGGTTCGCATCAGAATCCGATCGATGCCCGTCGCAGCATCTTTTTGTTCCAGCGCCACAACAACATTGCCGCCCGACAACGGTTGCCCTGTTTTGGAGCTGACCACGGTCCCGCTAATCGTGCTTCCCGTGGATGGAATCAGGCCGGCATGCATGATCGGATTAAATTCGTATCCGCCATCGGCGGTGGCCAGGATGGAAGAACACACGTCAATATTCAAATCGATATACGGTTGATCGCCTGCGTTGATTGCGACACTGCCGTTGATAATATGGCTCGCAGGCAATTCGATACCCTGGTCCGTTGCCGCAGGAAGAACCAGATCGTGCAAGCTATTGTCCGTGAGTACCAGGCAGTTGGCATAGGAAGCGCCACAGGCATTGTTTGAAATACTGGAAGCACGGGAATCAGGCGTCAGAAAGATGCGCACCTGCTGGTAGTTCCCAGCCGCCACTCGTTGTCCCACGCCAAGCGAGGCCAGGAAGCAGTTGCTGTTGGCCTGCCCCATCAAATCCACCTGCTGCGGAGCGTTCGAAAGTCCCGGCGTCAGATCGACAAAACTGGGATCGTTGGCGGGCGCGCCTGCATTGGTGCTCGCTTGTACATCCGCGATGGTGACATAGACATGGGTAAACGGACCGCCGGGAGCCTTGCAGGCTGCCGGATCGCTGATGACGATAGAGACAGTTGCGCTCAACGAAGTAACCGGATCGGTAACCGGTGTAGTAACCGGCACAGTTGGTGAGCTGAGGGTCAACCCTGCGTTGGGCGGGGCACCTCCTGCACATCCGAGCGAAACAAGGCATAGTACTATGACAACGCACGCGGGGGGGAACCAGGGGCGCATCGAATCTCCGATTCGTCTGTAAAACTTACATAAAGAAATGGTTGTGCTCGTGTATATGCACGCACGATGCCACAAGCAGTGGCATCGTTGCCAGTTCCAATGTGGAAAAAGATTTTCTCTTGTA
>JAJZCA010000306.1 GCA_021798735.1 Acidobacteriota bacterium
AGAACCGGACATGAGGCATACGGCGCTGGACGAGCGGGCCAAGTGACAGCGAAGTCCATATCCATCAAGGGCACTGGTTGTAAATTCGGCGGTTGCGCGTTGAAGGCGGTTGAGCTTACCTCGGGAGGTCTGCCGCATGTCCCGGAATCGGGACTGAGAGCGGAGCGATCCGCTCTGACCGTGCGGCAGAAGTCAGCCGAGGGCATAGTCGTTCCGCGAGGAACGAAGGCCTGAACGATGAGAAGGAGTAGTAGAAAAGCGCGTCTCATGCGTGGCCATGCGCCAGCCAATCAGCCTTCGACCGGATGCGGACCCGCTTGTCCGGTGGTAGTGGTATGGGAGGGGAGGGGCCGTGAGGCCTCCCCCCTATCCCGAGTCCCGCGTTATTTTGCGCCTCCAATAGGGCCAGAACCGTCACTGCCCGGATGGTGAGTACCGGCCGGCACCCCCCTCCTTTGTTACCATCAGGATTCATGAGCCTCAGCAAACCCCGCGTCCGATTTGCTCCTTCGCCCACTGGCCAACTTCATGTCGGCAACGCCCGCACCGCGCTCTACAACTGGCTGTTTGCTCGCCGCCTTGGCGGAGATTTTTTGCTGCGGATTGAAGACACCGACATTGAGCGTAGCGAGGCGCGCTATGAAGCGCAGTTGCTGGACGATCTGCGTTGGCTGGGTTTGGATTGGGATGAGGGCCCCGAAGCCCGCAATGGCGATGGGCCGTATGGGCCCTACCGACAGTCGGAGCGGCTTGAAATCTATCGCGAGCACACGGATCGCCTGCTGGCTGAAGGTCGCGCCTACCGTTGTTTCTGCTCCGCCGAGCAACTGGATCGTGAACGCGAACAGGCGATCGCGGCGCATCTGCCGCAGGTGTATTCGGGCCGCTGCCGAAATATTTCGCCGGATGACAGCGCCTCTCGTGCCGCCGCGGGCGAGCCATTTGCGGTGCGCCTAAAAATCGGACCCGACCCGATTGCGTTTCACGACATCGTTCGCGGTGCGGTGGAGTTTGCCGCCGATGCCGTTTCGGATCCGATTCTGGTTCGTTCCTCCGGGATGCCCGTGTACAACTACGTCGTCACTATCGATGACGCGCTGATGAAGATCACCCATGTGATTCGCGGCGACGATCATCTCTCCAACACGCCGAAACAAGTTGCCATCTATCAGGCGTTCGGTTGGCCGGTGCCGGAGTTCGCGCATCTCTCTACCATCCTCGGACCGGACAAAACTCGGCTCTCAAAACGCCATGGCGCCACGTCCATCGCCTCGTTTCGAGAGATGGGCGTGCTGCCGGAAGCGCTGACAAACTATCTTGCCTTGCTCGGCTGGGGCGCGGAGGGTGGCACCCGCGAAACCTTCACCATGTCTGAACTCGCCGCGGAATTTACGCTGGAGCGGGTCACGCCTTCGCCAGCGATTTTCGACTTCAATAAATTGCATTGGCTGAACCGGCATTATCTGAAGCTAGCCGAACCGGCTCGCGTGCTCCAGCTTTCGCGTCCATATTTTGTCGCGCAGCATTGGCTGCCCGATCCCGGCAGGACGGAAGTTGATGCCTGGTTCCAGCATCTGCTCGCGCTGTTTGTTCCTGCGGTAGATCAACTGGATCAGCTTTTGGAAAAGGCGCGATTCATCTTCGCAGTCGCTCCTGCAGCAGCCTTGGCCAATGAAGAAAATGCCTTGGTCTTCGCGAACCCATCCGCGCGCACGGTCCTCGAAGCCTTTGCCACTCGTATTGCTGCGCTGCCGTCTCCGGTAACAGCGGAGGCTTTCAAGGCCGTGATGAATGAAGTGAAGGCCGCGAGTAATGTAAAAGGGAAAGATCTTTTCCACCCGGTACGCATTGCGCTCACCGGCGCGCACTCCGGACCCGAGTTCGACAAGCTGGTGCCGCTGATCGAAGTCGGAAGTGCGCTGGCGTTGCCGACACCCGTTCTGAGCGTGCGTCAGCGCGTCGAGCTTTTTCTCGCTGCGCTTCCACCCGTCTGAAGTTTGCATGGTTTCTGTTTCACGAAGGAGGTCCACGAGTGCAACCCAAGAAGACGCTGTTGAGCTGGAGTGGCGGCAAGGACAGTGCCTGGGCCCTCTACACGCTGCGCCAAGACCCTGCGTACCAAGTGGCTGCGTTGCTGACTACAGTGAACGAACAATTCAACCGCGTGGCCATTCATGGTTTTCGTGAGGAACTGCTGGATTTGCAGGCCGCGTCCGTCGGATTGCCGATCTGGAAGATTCCGTTGCCCTATCCATGTTCCAACGAAGCGTATGAGTCTCGCATGCAAGCTGTTTGCGCGCGCGCGGTGCAGGAAGGATTTGAAGCGGTCGCATTCGGGGATCTCTTTCTCGAAGACATTCGCGCCTATCGCATTGAACACCTTGCCGGGACCGGGCTGGAGCCGGTCTTTCCTATCTGGGGAATTCCAACCGACCAGATGGCTCAGACCATGGTCGCCGCCGGGCTGCGCGCGCGAATCACATGCCTTGATCCGCGACAATTGCCGTCTTCGTTTTGTGGACGCGTTTTCGATGCGGATTTCCTGGCCGATTTGCCCGCCGCGGTCGACCCATGCGGCGAGCGCGGCGAGTTTCACAGCTTCGCCTATGCGGGACCGATGTTTTCGCAACCGATTGACGTCGAACACACCCACAACGTCGAACGAGAAGGATTTGTGTACGGAGATCTGGTGCTGACCTGCGCCGCTGTTTCGCAGTAAGGTCCAGAGGAAGAGACGATGAAAGACACCACTCGACTTGTTCGCGTTGGACTACCTGAACCGCCGGAAAAAGTGGCTGCCGGAAGTCCCATTCATCCCGGCCCGATCTTCGCCTCCGCCTACGCCACGCCCGGCGATCCCGCCGAGTCCGCGTATACCTACGCGCGATTTCACAATCCGACATGGGGGGAACTGGAACATGCGCTCGGCACATTGGAGGGAGGAATTGCACGGATTTTCCCCTCCGGAATGGCGGCTGTCATGGCTGTATTCGCGGCAGTGCTTCGCCCTGGCGATACCATTGTGCTGCCCTCCGATTGCTACTACACCACCCGTATTCTGACGCGAGAATTTCTCGCCGCATTCGGTATTGCGGCGCGGCTTGCTCCGACGGCCGGCAATGCCCAGGGAAACTTATTGGAAGGAGCGAAGCTGCTGTGGCTGGAGACGCCTTCCAATCCAACGATGGATATCTGTGACATTCACATGTTGTCGGATGCTGCGCACCAGGCTGGTGCCCTGGTTGCGGTCGATAACACCACCCCAACCGCGCTCGGTCAGCAGCCCCTGGCGCTGGGCGCAGACATCTCCGTTGCCTCGGACACCAAATCGCTCACCGGGCACAGTGATCTTCTGCTGGGCCACGTTGCGGTGCGCGATCCTGGATTGAATGCCAAAATCGATCGCTGGCGAACCCTGTCTGGCTCGGTGGTGGGCCCCATGGAGGCGTGGCTCTCGATGCGTTCGCTGGCGACTTTGCCGCTGCGGCTGGAGAAGCAATCGCACAATGCGCAGGGCATCGCCGAGTTCCTGGAAAGCCACAAAACAGTTACGTCGGTGAACTATCCCGGCCTAATTTCGCACCCCTCGCACGCATTGGCACGCGCCCAAATGCGCTATTTTGGCCCCGTCGTCAGCTTCGACCTGTCAAGCCGGATGAGCGCGGAGCGGTTCTTGAAAGCCTCCAATTTGTTGGTGGAAGCCACCAGTTTTGGCGGCATCGTTTCCTCCGCCGAGCGGCGCGCGCGCTGGGGTCATGATGCTGTTTCTGAAGGGTTTATCAGGCTCAGCGCAGGCTGCGAAGACCTCGATGATTTACTGGCCGATCTGGATCAGGCGCTGACCGCATCCGTGAGCGCCTAGCCATCAGCCAGGCACAGGTTTTAATCAATATGGCTGGGCAAACCGCAGGAGCGGACGGACGCATGGTTGATTCCACGTTTTCTCATGACTGGAATGTCGAAATTCTAGAACGGCCGCCCCTGATTTTGCCTGCTCGGCAGTACATCTATCCTCAAGCGGTGGAGGAGGTTGAGCGCGGGGCGCTGCAGATTCTGCTGCGATCTCGACCCGGGGGCGTGCCGACGATGGCGACTTTCGCCCTGGGGTTCGCCGATCCATCTCTGCCACATGGCGTCTGGAGCTGCCCAAATCCACGCCAATTGTGCGCTATTGCCGGAGGATACGCGTATATCGTTGACGCCGAAGACCCAGGGCAGTGGATGCAGATGCCGTACCGCCCTGTCACCTGGGTACATGCGGCAAAAGAGCAGGAACTGCTTATTTTCGCCAGCTTTCACCGCTTGTGGTCATTGGGCGTCGAGGGGAAAGTTTGGGAAACAGACCGCTTATCGTGGGAAGGATTGCGCGTAATCGGAATCGAGGATCGAAAACTGCATGGCTTTGGTTGGGACTTGGAGACCGACACGGAGGTTCCGTTTTCGGTGGACATGGCGACCGGTCAGCATGTTGGCGGTATCGGGGCTGCTACGGGCGAAGGCGGCCGGAGTGATCGGAAATAAAAAAAGCGGCCCAAGGAGCCACTTGCAAAATTCATGC
>JAJZCA010000307.1 GCA_021798735.1 Acidobacteriota bacterium
AATAACGCTAAAGGGAAAGCCATTGCGACGGCAACTGCTGACGCTGGTGGAAACTTCACGATCCATGATGTGCCGCCGGGAACGTACGTGGTGATGGCGACGTCGCAGGGCTTTGCTCCATTTGTTTCACAGCCGATTACGGTGGCCGCAGGACAGTCGAAGAAGCTCGATATCTCGATGGCGATTCAGCAGGCGGAACAGAACGTGGTGGTGACCGACGATTCACCGACGGTGAGCACGGAAGCTGCCAGCAATGCCAACAGCGTAATTATTACCGGCAAGGATATCGACGCTCTTTCCGATGATCCGACCGAGTTGCAGAACGAGCTTTCGGCGCTGGCAGGCCCATCGGCAGGACCGAACGGCGGACAGATTTATATCGATGGCTTCGCCGGTGGGCAGCTTCCGCCGAAGTCCTCGATTCGCGAGATTCGCGTGAACCAGAACCCGTTCTCTGCCGAATATGATCGCCTGGGCTACGGGCGTATCGAGATTCTGACCAAACCAGGCACTGACCAACTGCACGGACAGTTTTTCATTCAGGGAAATCCTAGTCAGTTCAATACGGCTGACCCGTTGATTACGACACCGATTCCGTCGTACTACAGCTACCAGTACAACGGAACGGTGAGCGGTTCCATCAAGAAAAACTCCTCGTTTTTCGTCTCCGCCGAGCATCGCAACATCAACAACCTCAGCGCCTATGACACACCGTGTTCGGCAACGGGAGACTGCTCGGTAGGTGTGAGCGGAACGATCAACAATCCGCACGTGCGCACCAACCTGACAGCGCGGCTCGATCAGCAGTTTGGCAGCAGAAATACACTGACAGCGCGCTACCAGTTCTATCACAACAATGTGCAGGGAAACCTGAGCGCGACACAGCTTCCGACACTGGCGTTCACGACGGCATCGAACTTCAACCAGATTCAGATTGGCGATACCGAGGTAATCAACGATCATTTCGTGAACGAGACGCGCTTTGAGTACAACCGCTCCATCACTACGCAGACACCGGTAAGCACTGCACCCGATCTGATCATTCAACAGGGCGGGTTCTCCAGCGGCGGCTCTTCACAACAGTCGAGCCACGATCACTTCGACCAGATGGAGTTGCAGAATATTTCCACGCTTTCGCTGGGCGCTCATGCGGTCAAATTTGGATTCCGCGCTCGCGATTTCCGCGATGCGAATTTCTCGAATGCCGGATTCAACGGAAGCTTTTACTTTGCGCAAAACTCTGATTTCACCAATGCGGAAACAACCCCCGGGGCTGCTGCGCCGATTGAATTGACCTACTCCACAGGCAATCAGAATGCGCTGGCCAATGTCTTTGATGGCGCGCTATGGGCATCGGATGACTGGCGGGTGAGCAGCCGGCTGACTGTTTCCGGGGGATTGCGCTGGGAGGCGCAGAACCACGTCTCCGACCACAACGACTGGTCACCTCGCATCTCCATGGCGTGGGCGCTGGATGGAAGGAATGGCAAGCCGTCCAAGACCGTGCTGCGCGCCGGTTATGGCATCTTCTATGACCGATTTGCGATTGAGAGTCTGTTGCGCATCAACCGGTCGCTGGAAGAGCAGCGGTTTATCGTTCTGAACGATTCCGCAACCACGCAGCAGGCGCTGGCAAACTGCTTTGCTCAGAGCCAGTCGAACTTCAACACGACGGCCTGCAACATTGGACAGGCAACCACGCGAACAATCGATCAGGTTACGCCCAATTACCACTCGCCCTATGCGCAACAGTTTGCCGGCAGCCTGGAGCGTCAGTTGACCAAAGGCATCACCGGCACGGTCACATATCTGCACACGACCGGCGATCATCAGCTGGTTGAAATCAATGCGAATGCTCCGTACTTCCCGAGCTACAACGCGGCTCAGGGCAACATCTATCAATACCTGACGGAAGGATTCTTCAAGGAAGATCAGGTGATCTTCAATACGCGAGCGCAAGTCAATCCTCGCCTGGGATTCTTCGGCTTTTACACGATGAGCATTGCGGATACCGATGGCGCGGCGCAGGACAATGTGACGACAAATGGAGTCTCGCCAGTCTCCAATTCACTGAACCTGCATCAGGATTATGGTCGTGCGGGATTTGTTTCGCGAAACACTGTTTTTGTGATTGCCAACTATCTGGGGCCGTGGGGGATTCGCTTCAATCCATTCCTGCTGGCGCGATCCGGTATGCCATTCAACATCACGCTGCCGAACGATCCGTACGGCGATACCTTTCTGAATCACCGCCCGGGCCTGGCCCAGGCTTCCGACTGCACGGTCAACTCGACCCGTTACAAGCAGACCTCCTATGGCTGTCTGGACACGGAGCCAACGTTGTCTCCGAACGAGCCGCTGATCACCAACAATGCGGGCAACGGACCGGCGGCAGTGGCCTTTAACCTGCGCATCAGTCGCGAGTTTGCCGTGGGACCGAAGGTCAACAGCACGGCACACTTCGGATTTCCTGGTGGCGGCGGTCGCCGTGGTGGTGGTGGACCGGGCGGCGGGTTTGGTCCGGGCGGATTCTCTTCGCCTGGCGGACCGGGAATCTTTGGCGGCCCGCAGGTGCCGCGAAAGTATCATCTGAACTTCAGTGTTCAGGCGCTAAATCTCTTCAACAACCACGACTATGGCACTCCGAACGGAACGGTGATTGCGCCGGGAAATCTGGGCAATACGCCGGATCAGTTTGGACAATCGCAGAGTCTGGCAACGGGACTATACTCGAATGGTTCTGCGGTCCGGCGCATTTATGCTCAGGCGATCTTTACCTTCTGAAGCGCCATCCAGAACAGAACCGAAGACACAAAGCAAAATCCCTGCGCCGCCAGAAGGCGATGCAGGGATTTTGCTTTGTGTCTTTCGATTCACTCCGTGAGAAGTCCTTCCTCGGCGTAGTGAAGAATTTCAGTCCTTCACCTTCGGTGCCTTTGCCGTGACGCCTTTCTTTGCAGGGCCGGACTTACGCGATGAGCTGGTTTTTTTGGCGAGGGATTGTTTCTTCGTCACGGCCTGGTCCGGATTGAGGAAAGCCGTCCAACGCAGTTCACTCATCTCCACCGGCGACTTCCGGGCCTTATCCACCGCAAGCGCAGCCACTTCGCGAACGATCCACTCGAAGTTTTTTTCACCAACTGAGTGCAGATCAGCGTCCGGGGCAGGATTCATGAAGTCAATGGCGTAGGGAATGCCTTTTTCCACGGCGAACTCGACGGTGTTGAGATCGTAGCCCAGCGCCCGACAAAGCTTGAGCGCATCCTGCTCGACGCGGCGCAGCAAGGCCTTGCTGTACTTTGGCGGATCCTGAACGTAGCGCTCGGCGTGCGGGCGGCGCGGATCGTAGGGCATGATGTGGACTTTTTTCTGGCCGACGACGTAGCAGCGGAAGTACTCCTGAAAATCGACAGCCTTCTGATACATCATGCAGAGATCGCGGGACTGGTCGTAGGCCTCGAAAAACTCTGCTCGCGAGTGGATGTGGAATACATCGCGCCAGCCTCCGCCATCGACGGGCTTCATGAATCCATGCTCGCCGACGTACTGAAAGACAGCGTCCCAGTTGAGCGGATATTCCAGGTTGCGCATGGAGCGGTCCGTGGTGCCTTCCGGATGACGCTTGTGCGGCAGGATGACAGTGGGCGGAACGGCGACGCCGAGTCTGGAGGCGAGCGTGTAGTTGAAGAATTTGTCGTCCGCCGACCACCAGAAGGGATTGTTGATGATCGCAGTACCGTGAAGAGCGGCGTGTTTGAGGAAGGCGCGATAAAAGGGAATGTCGTGAGAGATGCGATCCACGATGACTGCGTAGCGCGGAGGCGCGTCGAGACGAACGGCTCCGGTTTCGACAAACTCGGCAACGATGCCGTCGATACGGAGCGAGTTGATATGCTCAACCAACGCGCCGGGAAAGCTGTTTTCCATGCCGAAGAGTACACCGATTCTTTTCATTCAGACGACCCTCCAAGTTTGGATGGCGGAGCTGGCACTTACGGTAAGCGTAAAAAGTCCGCGCCCGTTCAGTGTACGGCAGCCGGACCGTGGCGGTGAAAGGTGATCACGCCCGGAACATGATCGATCAATGACAGGATGAGGGCGTCGCAGGGAGCATCCTCGAAGCAACAGCCGTGACCAGCAGAATGACGGCCACTGTGCCGAGGGAAACAGATACGGAGATCGAAATCCATCGGCTGAGCAGCATTTTGCCACCCACAAAAATGAGCAGCACGGCCAGCCCGTAGTGAAGAAATCGCAGGCGGTCAAGCAAGCCGGCGAGGACAAAGTAAAGCGAACGCAGGCCCAGGATGGCGGCAATGTTGGAAGTGTAGACGACGAAGGGATTGTGAGAGAGCGCGAGCACGGCAGGGATGGAATCGACGGCAAAGAGCAGGTCCGTCAGCTCAACGGCCAGGATGACCCAAAACAGGGATGAAGAGCGAGACTGGAGACGACGGAGCCATGAAGGCGAAGCTGTCGAATGGGATGGATCTTCTCGCAGGAGCCGAAGTGCGGCAACCAGCAGCAGCGCGCCGAAGCAGAACTCCATCCACG
>JAJZCA010000308.1 GCA_021798735.1 Acidobacteriota bacterium
GATCGTCACTCCCGACGGCCATACCTTACTGGTAGATGCGGGTGGTCCGATTGGCGGCCCTCGCACGGACGACCCACAATTTGATATTGGCGAGGATGTTGTTTCGCAGTATCTCTGGTGGCGGCACATTCGCAGCCTGGATGCCGTGGCGTTGACCCATGCGCACAGCGATCATATGGGAGGCATGCCCGCAATCCTCAAGAATTTTCATCCAAAGATATTGTGGGTCGGCAACAATCCGATGATTCCTGAATATCGAGCACTCTTGGCGCTTGCCGGCCAGCAGAAAATTCCGATCCGGCGGATGAGAGCCGGCGGCCGTTTTTTATTCGGCGGCATCCACGTTCGCATTCTTGCCCCGGCTGCGACCTATCAACCCGGCACGCGTGCAACGAATGACGATTCACTGGTGATGCGCGTTCGCTACCAGAAAACTGCGGCGCTGCTGGAAGGAGATGCCGAAGCGCCCGTGGAAGAACAAATGGTTGCTACCGAGCCACTGGCCGCGGGCCTCTTGAAGGTTGGCCATCACGGCAGCAATACCTCAACCATTCCGGCCTTCCTGGCTGCGGTGCACCCTGAATTTGCCGTCATTTCCGTCGGTCGCCACAATCCATTCGGACACCCTCGAGTATCGGTACTCGAGGAGCTAGGGGCCGCGCATGTCCGTGTCTATCGTACGGACACCCTGGGACTCAGCAGTTTTCTGCTGAACGGGACAAGCATTCAGCCGTTGCAATAGAGACCAGCAGCAATATGCGAGGGGCGTTTCGACAGTTATGATCGTGGCGACATCACGGATGATCGACGCGAGTCAAATGCATCGTAATCGTCCCCCAAAATAAATGGGCGCGGACTTGTACCGGAAGATGGCGAGCGTCATCGGTATACCAGATCCAGATATTTCCGCGATTCTTGACGACGCCAGCCGCTGCCGTGGGCTGCACCCGGATCGTAGAAAAAGTTCCGGCCGGCGTCACCACAGATTCCTTCGCTTCCACCTTTACAGTGACAGGGACGACGTGGCCGCCGTCAGCCAGAGGAAAGTGGAGATCGTGACCGACCTGCAGCGTTTGCGACCCGACATAGAAGATTGCCGAGAGAACATCAGTCACGCAGCCGGGAATCGGCGAAGTTTGCTCCTTGTAAGTTCCAGAGACCAGATTCTTTTCGCTGATCTTTTGCACATGGCGTCCGTAGTCCAGTTGCATCAGGCCTGTAATCCGTCGTCGCCCTTCCTGGATCTGCTTGCGATATTCGAACGAGCATCCCGTCCGGCGATCAAAGACGCTATCGTATCGGTCGATTACCGGGAATAGAAGATTCACAGTGCCGATAGTAGCCGCCGTTGCGACCACGTGGACATTGTTTCCTTGCGCCTGCAAGTGAAACGTAGCCGTTCCAGCCGGAAACACGCGCCAATCGACGGCATACGTTAGAGATTCATTGACGGGAATCTGGAACTGCGGGATTGGCGGTGCAAAACTGGGTGTTTGCGTTTGCGCTCGCACACGAGGAGACAAGGTAGCCAGCAAGAGTGATCCGACGGCAAAGGCAGCTAAAAAAATTCGCATATTCCTTTTCTTGGTTGCATTTGTCTTCGCCGAGGACAGAAAAAATAGACTTACCAACTTTGGCAATCAACGCCCAAAAAATAATATGCGGGCTACCAAAACAAGATACATGCAAAAGGCGCCCAAAATCGAATTGTACTCGCGATGCTGTCGGTAGAGTTCGAAAGAAAATCTTCCATCCTTGCCAGTCTGCAGGCGGCCAAGCCGCGGAATCAGTCGTGGCACCCTATTTGCATAGGCTTTGTAGGCAGGAAATTGACCGCACAAATATTCTTCTTCATCCAGGATCACGGGCCAGTAGATGACGAGGAAAAGCGCCAGGAAAACCAAGGCAATCCAAAGGCTCCGCGCTGCCACGGCAAACCCGAACGCAATCAGAATCGAGCCAAAATACAAGGGATTGCGAGTATAGCTATACGGCCCGGTGGTGGTAAGCTTCACATTTTTTGTGACGTGACCGGAGGCATAGCTGCGAAGAAAAATTCCCGGAAGCACCAAGACAAGGCTCAGCAGTAACGACCGGAAGGACGGCCTGGCAAGCCAGAAATAAAAAATGACGGAAAGGAAGCCCAAGGGCACGCGGATGCGCCGCGAGATTTTTTTCCATCGTCGATTGAATGTTTCTCGACTCATTGTGGTGCCGCCTGTTGCTGCAGAATTTGCTGCGAGGCCTCCAATACATTATCGACTGAGATGGTCAGCAATCCCGCCTCCGGTTCACTTCTCCGGGTGTGATCGCGCTTGCTTGCTGGATGCCGTAAGACCACCGCACGTGTTCCGTAGGGACCGTTGCGAGCCGGGTTTGTGGGTCCGTATATGCCGACAACAGGAATGTTGAGTGCGGCAGCCAAATGCAGTGGGCCGGTATCTCCGCCAATAAACAAGCTAGCTCGGCGCGTGCATGCAATCAACTCACCTATGCTTCCGCTCATTGGAAAGGTGCGCGCATTTTGATCGACGGAAAAGGCATGCGCCAAGGTCGATTCTCCCGGCCCGATGTTGACCACGCTGGCTAGCCCAATACGGGCCAATTCCACGGCTACGGCTGCATAACGTTCAGCGGGCCAGCGCTTGGCTCCCCAGCCGGCACCGGGATTCATTACGGCGAAGCGTTCCACTCCCCGTTCCGCCAACCATTTGTCGCACCAGTTTTCTGCGGCGGGATCGACGGGCAGCGCAGGCGCGCTGTAGGGAAGAGACTCGTTCAATACTGCATTGACGACTTCCATGGCCTGTTCCACGACATGCACTCCTGTCGTTGCAATTCGCTGGCGAAAAAGCCAGCGGGCAAGCGGTTCGCGCGGATTGGCTTCGCCGATCATGCGCGGCGCCTTCGCCATGCGCCCAATCCAGGCTGAACGAATCGCACCCTGCAGATCGATGCAAACGTCATAGTGCTGTGCTCGCAACGCACTGCGCAGGTCTCGCACTTCCCGGAGTGTTGCCAGCGAAAGGGGTCTGCGCGCCCAGTCCTTTGCCGGCACTCGATGAAGTTGATCCACAATTGGCATCTGCGGCCCGCGTTCGCCGGCCTCCCCCATGGAGTCCGCACGCAAAAGCGGGGCCCATTGCGGTTCGACGGTCCAGCCAATCCTACTTGCCGGCTCATTTCTATCGAGCGCGGCACGCAGGGCAGTCATCGCCGGCAAGGCGTGGAGAATATCTCCCATCGCGCCCAGACGCACGACCAGAATGCGCAGAGATTGAGATTGAGTGGGCAACGATTCATCATCGCACGTTGTGCGGGCGCAGTTGAAGCTGTTCCTGCAGGAGTGCTTCCAGCGAGTCGATACAACGATGTTCCTCCCGAAGAGAAGTCTCCAGTCCAGCAATGATGAGCGGGCCTTCTTTTTCAAGCACGGCGCGAAGTGTATCCGGCAGGCGTACGCTGTCCTTCTCGGTAGTCACAAAGCACTTTGCTCCGCAACGACGTGCGGTCGCTTTCAGGCCTTCTATATCGTCCCTGCTGTAGACGTGGTGGTCGCGAAAGGCAATCGTCGATTGCGGAGCGACTCCGGCCTGCCGCAATCCGTCGAAGAAACCGTTTGCATCCCCCACCGCACAGAATGCCAGCGGATTTGGGCTGAAATCTGCCGCTACGGGAAGCGTGGTCCTCCGCTTCACGATCCAAACACGTGCAGGGTCGGAATCCTGGGTGTGCCCACCCATGAACCGCAACAGGCGCTCGGATAGATCCGTATCCTCTGCGCGCAATACGCAGATGTCCGTTCGCCTCAAGGCGCTCAGGGGCTCTCTCAGTCGCCCGGCCGGCAGCAGCCGGCCGTCGAAATCAGCACGCTGCACCAGGACAATATCAATCGCGCGGGCCAGCTTGCGGTGCTGAAAGCCGTCATCGAGAATATGCAGTCTGCGAGAGGGGAGCGAATCGGCGTGGGCTTCCTGTTCTGCCAACTGTCCCGGGCCATAACGGTTGGCTCCCACATAGACTGGCAGTCCGTGACGAGCCATCAGAAGAGGTTCATCGCCAAATTCTTCCGATGTGCCGGACGGATCGACCCGCGCCACCTTGCTGCTGCTGCGTCCGTAGCCACGGCTCAGCACATCGATGGTCCAGCCGCGCTGAGACAGTCGATCTGCAAGCAGCAAAACCAAGGGAGTTTTTCCAGTGCCGCCGACCGAAAGATTGCCTACGCTGATGACCGGCCAAGACATTTTTTGCGATCGCAGCCAGCGGCGATCATAGGCGCAGTTTTTGAAATGCACCCCGATCGCATAGGGCAACGCGAACGGCCTGCGCAGCGAAGATAGGGCGTTCTGCAAAAGATTTTCCGTCCGGCGGGTCATCACAGGACATCCTCGTTTGTCGCATCCCGATTCTCGGCCAGAATTTTACGGATGGCGGCGAAACATGTTTCAGAAGCGCCCGCCTGCTCCTGGAAGACGCGTCGAGCCCGACTCCCCATTGGCTGCGCTTCCGGCGATGTCAGCAGTTCCTGCAGCGCAGAA
>JAJZCA010000015.1 GCA_021798735.1 Acidobacteriota bacterium
CATGCCCGTCCCGCTCGACATCAATGCCGCGCGCACGTCTGCCGGATGGCACACGCAGGCAATCCCAAACGCCGCAATTCCAAGCAATATCAAGACAACTGCCCATACCTGTGAACTGATAGCATTCAAACCATTGACTAGACCCATCGCTTCTCCAGTTCCCCTGCTGCGCCGCATCAAGTATCTAGCTGGAACACATCCACTTTCGCGCAGCAAGGATGCTTCTGAGCCGTGCCGTTATGAGGGCACACCCAACGCTCCTCTACATGTTTTCGATACTCTTATTTTCCAAGGCTCTAAAGACCGGGACCCACATCAATGCATCGCGAGGAATGTGTACGCGCCAGAAGGAGGTATTACACTGGCAGCACTGACGTTACAGAAATGCAACAAGACCGTATTGGCCGCGCTTGGGTACCCGTCCATGCTCAGATTGCCCAACGCTGCCGGCGGACGAATCGATCCCAGATTGTCTGTCGCAACAAGCCCGTTAACCGTGAATGTCTGATCATTGCAGGATTGGGCCGCCACTGCAGTCGGAGTAACTGCTCCGGTTGTGTAGTAGCTGATTTGCGAAACTGTAGACCCCGCTCCCACGCTCAGACTGGGCGTCGTGATCGATGCAGATGCAACTACTGTAGGAGCATTAACAGAGCTACCCGCGTTTAAAATTCCTAATGTAAAGGTGCAGCTCGTGTTTCCGGTTCCCGTGCCACAATCGATGGAATCGGCAGTAGCGCCTCGATATAAGTACCCATCGATGACTGTCGTATTCTGCGCCCCAAAGCCATACGCGTAATTTGCAAACCAGTTGTTAAATACAGGACTGCTTGGGGTAGTTGTAACTCCAATTGCCCCCCCGTTGTTAAATAAGTAGGCACCATTTACACCAACAGCCGTCACCGCCTTGAAAATGTTCGCTTGTACGGCACCCGTTGTATTTATCGGGGGATTATTGGTCGGAGAATAGTTGCTTCCAAAAGTCCACGTAAAGCTGTTTGGATCGTAATTTAGCGCCTGAGCGGGCGCACCATTTGAGACCGGCATCATTAAGACATCGAAATTGCTGTTTGCATGATTACAGCCAATTGGTCCAGGCTTACAACTTCCAACCTTCAGCACTGCTTCTTCTGGAGCCTGGTATGCCACAAAGGAATCATCCCAGTCTCCTCCGAGACTGTACCCGGTCCCCGGCTGCATATGCGTGCCGCCATATCCAAGATACCGATTCTGGTCCGTCCCATTGTTAATCTGAAATCCAACAAAGGGCATTCCCGATAGAAGGTACCCGTAAGTCATGCCGTACAGGGAGCCGCCATTATACATGCGTGGAAGAAATTGATCTACCCCTCGACCAATGTCGTGGCCTGTGTAAATCCAGGGATAGTGTGCTTCCATTACCGTATCCCCGCTCCCAAATGCGATAGGTAACGGCATTGTAGTCATCGTCCCATCGACCCTGTTGGTCGCAGTGTCTAATACACTGTTGACACGAACAGCCGGATACAACTTGTAATTTGTGTTACAGAACGAGGCAGTACCGGAAGTGGGCGCTGTTCCCGTCGGTGTGATTGGCAGGTGGTATGAAAACTCGTTAGCATTCCCGTTGACGGAACCCCAGCTCGCCACATAGCTTCCGTTGTAGGTCGAATTAGATGTAGTGATGTTCAACTTCATCCCATTAATCGGGGACAAGTTGTACCCTGAATTGAACGGAATATTCGACGCCACAACAACCGTGTGATTATCGCTTTGAAGCTGGAATAAGGATGCATTCAGTGTGAAGCACTCCCCGCCGCCTTCTGTACTGCCTTGCGGGCTCAGCTCGTTGCTGACGCCGAGGACCGGCAGCGTATACCCAAGATTGGTGCGCTGGCTGATGTAGTAGAATGTGGTTGAGTTCGGAGATCCTTCTACAGGGAATACCTGGCTGATCCCGTTGTTATTGCCGTCTCCACTAAATACATCCGCCTGTTCTTCGACTCCATAACCGCACAAACCTCCGTGCGCAAAGAACAGACCATTCAAATGTGGAAACCGAAGATTGAGGAGTGTAATCTGCTGGGCAGAGGAGTTATACGTGTAGTTGACTGTTTCGTATTCTTCCTGGTCGGCAATACACGCCGTTCCCGAAGGCGGCAGATAACACGCTCCTGCAGAATTGGAAGACTGCAGGGTAGCGGGAGTGCAAAATCCGGCAGGCAGTCCCGTTTGCGGAGAGGAAACCGCAGAGTAAGATGCCACAACGCTAGTCACAATAGAGGAGGCAGGATTGATCATGTTGGGCGCAGAAGGAATGAAGCCAATCGGCTGACTCCCTGCGGTACATCCTGCGGCCCCACTCGCGCCATTGTCGGATCCTGCATAGCAAAGCTGAACCATGGTTGACACGGGAAATGTAGCATTGCTGTCGCTTGCTGAATTAGGAACTGCGGCGCTGGTATTGCTTGGTCCGGTTGTGGTGGCTCCTGCATATCCTGTAATCGAAGTGCCAGAGATGACAACTGCAGCGTTGGTATCTAAAAGTTGTCGATCTTGTCCTTCCGTTCCTTGACCTGCAGTCCCGTTGGTTGCGACGACCGTGGAGCCCACTGCAGCTGCGACTGTGACCGTACCTCTGTAGATGACTGGATCCTCCGACACCGTGAAGTCTCCGCCGTGACAGCCTTCGTCGTTCCCGGTGTTTACCCCACCATCGCAAGTTACAAACGTAGTCATACCCAGGCAATCGCCGGCGCCATGGCAATTCACTACGTTTTGAACTGCTTCCTGTTGGCCAGACGTGTAGTTCGTTGCGGATAGGAACAGATTGTCGTAATATGTCTTGAAAAAATACTGAGGCTGATTCGCTCCAAAGTAGTTATCGAAGTTGTAGCCGCCGGCAAAGTCAGTCGTCTGTATGTATTCCGAACCCGCTGCATTTCCGTTGTAGAGTGGCCATTTCTGGTAATCCAGTGTGATATCGGATGTGATAGTTTGCCCAGCGGACTGGGATGGAACCTTGGAAAACGGGTTTTCATAGTAATCGGCCGTCACCCCATTTCGCAGGTCATGGGTATGAGCATCAATTGGCCATGGTAGATTACTGCTGTTGTTACCGAACAGATATGTACCATAGCCTTGCGGAGTTTCTGTGTTCGTGTAGGTAGGATCAACATATACTGTGCAACCGCTCAACCCATTCGGGGAGCTTGTCGAACAATTTGTACTGTTCATCAAGTTGGATATGCCATTATTTAAGCTGCCTGTCTGAAATTGACTGGCATAGTATCCGCCTTGAAAGATGTTTACAGCCAGATTGGATCCAGCAGGTTGCTGAACAGCCTGAGTCGTTTTCGGGGTCGACAAAATAGCATCTGTTATTTCTGAGGCGATGGGCGCAACCGTTTTATCTACGTAATTTTTCGTTGCTGCCTGCATTGCAGTCTGGGGGTCGGCCTGCAGTTGCAGCGCGCCTTTCAATGTCCCACCATTAAGTGGCAAATAGCTTCCAAGAAGTGAATTAACTTCGGTCAAGCTGACAGTCTGCACAGCCACACTCGCAGGCATCACCAAACTTCGTATAGCAGCAACTGTGGTAGTCGGCACATTCGGTACCGACCAATATTCCTTACTTACAGTACCGTCGTCAAGGTGATAAACGGCTGTATAGTATGATCCCGCAGGCGTCGCTCCCACATTTGGTGCCAGGTTGAGAGACACCACTCCGCCGGGACTAATCTTCGCAGAAAGACTTCCGGCTGCTACCGTGTTCCCTGTCGCCGTAACGAACGCAGGCCACGTCACCAGGATCGTTCCTGTCGCCACAGTTCCGTCGGCGTGGTATACCGTGTCCTGCACCACCGTTGTCGTTATTTGCCCCAGACTTGGGTACGCGATCACACCGATGCACAAAGCCAACCCAGCAAATTGCCATAATGAAATTGCTCGCAACTGTTTCAGGGCGGCGTCTACGGATCGAATTCGGAGCTCTCTTGCCTCTCTCATCATGGTTCCTCTCAGTTCATCTCTCGAATGTGTTGCGTGCCCCCGCAATCTCGGAACTTAATCGGGTGGCTGTAATTGCAAGTTATTGAGCAACACGTCGCAGAGTTGTTCACCGGTATGCTGATTTGGATGAAAGGACTCTCTCGTCGCTAAATCGCAGAGATCCAAAAGTAACTTTGTCTGCTGGTACCCGCCACCCATCGCTTTTTCAATTAGGCCCTGCAAGATCTGTGGCCACGCGGCGAGAACATGCGATCGGGCTAAATTGAAGTATTCACTCCGATATTGGGGAGACACATGCCCATCCCCGTCCTTTCCAACGCACCAACCCGTCCCTCGTTTCCGTGTGACTTTCTTCTCTATGGAAGCCCTGCGACTCGACCTTTGCTTCGACACGTCATCCCACCTAACCTATTCCAAACACGAAAAGATAAAGAGACGCCCATCGCTGGTCGTCTCTTTATCTCCTTCATTTCAAATTCGCCCCACGATGCTCGCTGCGAAGGCAGATCGTGACCCCAGAATCAAGCTACGACGGTATGATCCGTCTGTCTGCTTGTGTTGCTCTTTCATCTTGTCTTAAGGCTAGCAGAGTGGAGCGCAATGACGTGCCATCACGCCCACACGCTAGACGGCTTACTTATCAATATGTTATGAAAACCATCATCGGTTTGTGCTTGACTCGCCCATCGGATCTACGTGGAGTAGTCGATGCTCTAGAAAGATATTGGTTAGCGAATCAATCGCTTCTCCATATCTCCGTACAATTGTTCTTAGGCTGACACGCAAGAGCCCCGCCGCCTCGGCCTGCGTATATTCCTGCAGGGCAATACGTCGAATGAGATTCTGGGAAAAGCCATCTAGTCTCTTCAAGCATTTCTCCACGTCATACACAAAAATTACGGAGTCTTCAAAACTCGTCACTCGATACGTGCTCATCTTTCCTCGAAACGCATCGTGGCCCAGTAGTGCAGGCATTCTTCCGACACTCAGAGAAAGCCTCATATATCTTCGCAACATGGCTTCGGTGTACTTCCTATAAAAAGCAAGCTCTGGTTTGGGTTGTATTTTACTTTGCTTTTCTTCACATCTTTGCGTTGATGGAACTCTCGCCGGCACAAGTCGAATTTGTTCGCAAGCGTGCAGGTCGTACAGGGGGAAGGCAGTACTCATCGCACGCCTCCTTCCAACGCCAGCATCGTTACAAAAAGCTTTTCTTTACGTGGGCGCCCTTTTGGCCGACGACTACGAGGCGCGGGAAAGTCCGCAAAGTGGATCGAGCATTGACGACAGTAAACATCACTGACTGCGTGGTCGCGAAGCCAAAGACGGCCGCAACCCTCACAGATTTTCAAGTGTAGACAGGATTGGCTCATGACTAAATATTCTCCAAGACAAAAAATTCAATCTTCCTGTGAGGGCGTGGGCTACCCCTCGCCCCAAAGAAGCGGTTGCGAAGACTGCTTGGCCAACGAACTCTAGGGTTCAGTTTTGGCCCAACGGGCACGTCTCCGGCGTGAACTACAGTGGCTTTATCGAGTCGAGCTACCCACATCGAGCATTTACGGATGGTCGACGTCCATAAATGTGCCCCGTCCCGGCAAGTCGATGTTTCTCACCGTTCGAAGCCATGTGCAACTCAATTGGCTGCCCAGAAATGACCTGCGGGGCCCATGCCTTGCGGCGGGAAGAACCCGGGACACTTCATTGTGATGACCTGGATTTGGGAGAAGGGAGGCCAACAGGGGTTCATTCTCTTCGCTTTTGAGAGAGTCTGTTTGTAATACTACCAACAATGTTATATGTCAATACATAAATTGACTATAAGCTATCTGTTAAAGCCAAAATGGAATTTTAGCAAACATTAATTGGGACTATATGCATATCATTAAGATATTTATTTACAAGATAAATATCTTAATGATATAGTCTAGTCATGAAGTTTGAGACTCTTCATGAGAATCTTCGACTGGAAATTCTTCGCCGAATTGAGCGCGGACTGCTGACGGGCTCCGTATTAGCCCGCACCACAGATTTTCAGCAGGCACATATCTCCAACTTCCTGAATCGCAAACGTTCTCTCAGTCTCGAAGGCCTTGATCGCGTTCTCACGGCCCAGAATTTGTCCGTAATTGACTTGCTGCCTGCGGATATGCTGCCTACTCCTACACAAAAAGCCTCTCTGACTCGAACTGTCACCGTCGTCACGCACAGCGCGGCGTCGTCTTCCGCCCGTATCCAATCACCGGAGATTATCGACACCATTGAGGTGCCCGATGCTGTCATCCACTCTTCCCGTGCCCATCCACTCCTGGGAAGAGATCTCTGGCAGCGCTTCGTCGCCGTTCGCGTAGACGCCATACAGGCTGCGGCGATGGAACCTCTTCTCCGTCAACACTTCATCGTAGTCATTGACCGCCACTACAACTCGCTCACACCCTATCGCTTACAGCCTCCTACGGTTTATGCCGTACGCGGCTCTGAATCGTTGCACTTGTGTTTCCTTGAGTTTGGGGCAGATCGCCTCGTCCTTCGCCCTCACAATCAGCAAATTCCGATAATTCTGATTGCCATCGCCCCGAATGAACAACCTGCTGATCGCATCGTCGGCCGCGTCTGTTATGTCCTTTCTGAATTCTGAATCAATCCACTCGTGGTCCTTCACAGGAGAATTTGCCTTCGGTTCCCTCTCATCCGTCAACGCAATCTGCTAGCATCGCCTTTTGGAGGAATCGCCGCTTATGGAACAGCTCCCTGTTGGCATGGGTGCCCGTCGCAATGAGGACATCGCATTAGATCTCTTGAAATTCGTCGCTGTCACAGCCAGTGTCGGGCGCCCCACCGCACCATCTGCCGGGTTTGTTACCGGAGGAAATTCCAAAGCAGAGGATCAGGTCGGTCATCTGTTGGAACTCTACTCTCGCTGTCTTCGCGCGGTTGAAGGAAAGTAGCCGACTCGCTTGCCAGATCTGACCTCATCTCGAGTCGTGGTTGTCGGCGCTGGCGCATTTGGTCGTAATCACTTACGGATCTGGCAAGCACTTGAAAAAGCCGGAAAACCAGTCCGCCTCATCGGGATCGTCGAACCCAACTCGTCCGCAGCTACCACCCTCGCCGCGGAATATCAGATCCCCGTCTACACCTCCACGGCGGAACTACTTCGTTCGAATGCACTCCCCGATGCCGCATCGGTTGCTGTTCCAACGTCAGACCATGCTTCCGTGGCATCAGAGCTCTTGGCAGCCGGCGTCGACGTTCTAGTGGAAAAACCCTTCACCGCGACCCTTCAGCAGGCAGATGCTCTGATAGATCTCGCGCAGCGGCGCAATCGCATCCTTCAGGTCGGTCACCTCGAACGTTTCAATCCGGCGGTTCGGGCAGTTCGCTCCATTCTTCGTCAACCGCTTTTTTTTGAGGTGCACAGGCTCAGCGTTTTCACTCCCCGAGCCCTCGACGTTGATGTCGTCCTCGATCTTATGATTCACGATCTCGACATTGTTCTCAGTTGGACCCAATCGCCTATTCGAGAGCTGCATGCCGTCGGCCTGCCAATCCTTTCCTCAATGGTCGATATCGCGAACGTTCGTATAGAATTTGAGTCCGGCTGTGTCGCAAACTTTACTGCCAGCCGAGTCAGCACGGAGCGGGTTCGCAAGATCCGCTTCTTTCAGCCACACCAGTATGTTTCCGTCGATTACGCCCGCCAAGATGTGCTCTGCATCGACGTTCCCGCCCTTCAGACTCCAGAATTGCGCCGACCTGTTTCGCCAGATTTTGCAGCGGCCCATTTCCAGCCTGGAGAAGCGCCCCATCCAATACCAGGATTTGCAATGCGCAAACTAGAGGTATCCTCCGGTGAGCCATTATGGCTCGAGTTGGAGTCCTTCCTCCGCGCCGTTCGCGAACGAACCGCTCCCGAAGTGACAGCCCACAATGGCCGCGCAGCTCTCGCAGTTGCGTTGGAGATCAACGCCTCGATCCGCGCCCATCAATCGCGCGCCGGCCTCGCTTAATCGACCTCACAAATCAGGCATTTCAGGTACTGAGTTTCAGGAATCGTCAGGATCGCTGGATGATCGAGCGCAGCACCGCGCGTTTCCAAAAGTCGTACCCGTTTGCCCGCATCACTCGCCGCCACTGCCACTACCGCCTGAAATTCCACGAGTGGCACGTGGTGAGAGCACGAGCATGTAATCAACCTGCCCCCGGCTCGCAACATCTTCAGCGCCCGCAAGTTCATCTCTTTGTATCCCCGCAATGCGCCATCAACTGCGCGCTTTGACTTCGCAAACGCCGGCGGATCCAGCACAATCGTGTCGAACATCTCACCTGCATCGCTCCAATCCCGCAGCAGGTCAAACGCGTTGGCCTCGATCCATTCCACGCCACTTCCCTGTCCAGACAGTTGATGGCGGTTTTCATTCAGGTTTTTCTCTGCCACTTCCAATGCAACCCGTGACGCGTCCACCCCGGTCACTTGCGCACAACGACGAGCTAAATGCAGCGCAAACCCACCCTGGTAGGTGCAAACATCCAGCGCCCGCCCGTGCGCATAAGACTCCGCAGCCATGTAGTTCTCTCGCTGATCTAGAAATGCGCCGGTTTTTTGTCCTGCGTTTGCGTCGAAGTGGAAGCGAAGCCCATTCAGCTCGAAAATCGTCGCCAATATTGGTCTGCCAACATTCCTCACATACAGCGGCTCCGTCGATGGTGCCGACATCTGCTCGAGTTCCAGAATGCGCGCATCGGGTCGCTCCAGAATCGTCTCCGGTTCCAACATCGCTCGCAAGACATCGACCGCTAATCCACGCACATCCGCAACATGCGTGCCTTGCGTCAATAACTGCAGGATCACAAGATCTCCATAGCGATCCGCAACAATGCCTGGCAACTCGTCGGCTTCTCCAAACACCAGACGGCAGGCATTCGTGCCGCGCAACTTCTGCAGCCCGTCAAGTCGCATCTGCACAGCCCGTCGCAATCGGTGGCGCACTAACTCCAAAAATTCGCTGCGCTGCCCAATCAACTCAAGTGACACCATTCGGAGTGAAATCAGAGAAGCATCACTATACATGGCGGTCCCCAATGGGGCGCCTCTTTCATCCATTACCCTGATCAACGAGCCCGGCGCGATCCCCTCCTTGCCCGGCTCTGCGACCAGGTCTTCCACATCCGATTGATAGACCCACGGGTGACCGGCCCACACTCGGTTTGCGGCTCGTCGGCTGATCCTGGCAACTGGCCATGGGACGGGCTCTAAATTCGATCCAGTGTTTGCTGGCCTTTCAGAGAGAGTTCCCGCACCTTTTCTCTGCGCTGTGGATTGCGCTCCTGCATTGCCCAAAGCTCTCGTTCGCATCGTCTTTTGCATCGTACTCGCTCTCGCTCTTTCATCGCCTGAGTGGTCATCTTCTCACATTCCCGCCCGCATCATCGTCGCCGCACACACTTCATCTGCCGTAAATCCACCTACATACCATAAAATCAATTATGGCCACTGTGCATACCGCTGCGGCATCCCCAGATGCCGACAAGCAACAACTCGCTGAGACATTCGAGATGTTGCTTACCACTGTGCGCCAAAATCGCCCCAGTGACGACATTGCCATCATTCAACAGGCATATGACTTTTGCCTGAAGCACCACGCCGGACAAAAACGCGCTTCCGGTGATCCGTTCGCCCTGCATCCTCTTGAGGTAGCTCGTGTTCTAGCCGAGATGAAGCTGGACTCCACGGCAATCGCAGCAGGGCTTCTGCACGATGCGGTCGAGGATACCCCCGTCACTAGCCGGCAGATTTCCGAAATCTTTGGGGAACAGGTCGCACATATCGTCGATGGCGTCACCAAAATCGAAAAAATTCAATTCGCCAATCGCGAGGATCGCCAGGCGGAGAATGTCCGGAAAATGCTGCTTGCCATGGTGTCGGATGTTCGCGTTGTGCTCATCAAGCTCGCGGATCGCCTCCACAACATGCGCACACTTGAGCATTTGCAGCCGGAACGTCAACAAGCCATCGCAAGAGAAACTCTCGACATCTACGCCCCTCTCGCCCACCGCCTCGGCATGGGCAAAGTTCGCAGCGAACTCGAAGATCTGGCCTTTCGCTATGTCGATCCCGTCGGCCACGACCAGATCAGTTCTGCCGTCGAAGCGAACCGCCAGCAGGGTGAGCAGTTTCTTCGCAACATCGATGCCATTCTGCACGAACGCCTCGTCGAACATAACATTTCCGCACGCGTTGACTGGCGCATCAAACGCCTCTATTCCATCTATCAAAAACTGCAGCGGCAACGCATTACCGTCGATCAGGTATACGACCTCCTGGCTGTCCGCGTCATCACGCAAACCGTGCAGGATTGTTACGCGGTTTTCGGTCTGATTCATAGCATCTGGCGCCCCGTCCCCGGACGTATCAAGGACTTTATCGCCATGCCCCGGCCGAATCTCTACCAATCGCTGCACACCACCGTGATGGCCGAGGGGGGACATCAATTTGAAGTCCAGATTCGCACCGAAGAAATGCACCGTGTTGCCGAAGAGGGTATCGCTGCACACTGGAAGTACAAAGCTGGCGGCTCACCGGTAAACGCGAAGGACGAGCAACGCTTAGCTTGGGTTCGGCAAATTGTCGAGTGGCAGCGCGACATGACCGATCCAAATGAGTTTCTCTCCACTCTTAAAATCGATCTGTATCCGGAAGAGGTTTACACCTTCACGCCAAAGGGCAAGGTCGTCGTCCTTCCGAAGGAAGCCACTCCCATCGATTTCGCTTACTCCATTCATACAGAAGTAGGAAATACCTGTACTGGCGCGAAGGTAAATGGTCGAATGGTGCCGCTCAGATCGCGCTTGCGCAATGGCGACATCGTCGAAATTCTTACACAAAATGGCCACACCCCCAGCCGAGATTGGTTAACATTCGCAAAAAGTTCGCGCGCACGTAACAAAATCAAACATTGGCTGAATGAGCATCAGCGGGAACGCGCCATTGAGATTGGCCGCAAATTACTCGATCGCGAAGCTCGCAAATATAAAATCTCGATTGCGCAACTCACCGACACCGACCATGCCAGGGCTGCTGCAGATTACGGATTGGCCAACCCGGTCGACCTTCTGGCAGGCATAGGGTTTGGGAAGTTTTCGGCGCGCCAAGCGCTCAATCGGCTCGTGCCCGGCGCCACAAGCACGCAACAGCCGGAGACAGACTCCACGCCTGGAATGTCAGATGCCGTCAAGCGGGTTTTCTTCAGCAAGGGTTCAGATTCTCTGACCGTCGAAGGGCAGAACGACCTGCTTGTCTATCGTGCCCGTTGTTGCAATCCTATCCGCGGTGAAGAAATTGTCGGCTATGTCACCCGCGGCAAAGGTGTCGCTGTTCACGCTCGCAACTGCCCCAACGTACAAAACCTGCTCTACGAGTCAGATCGCAGAATTGCTGTTGAATGGGCGCACATGAAGGACGAGGAAGGCTCGCCGCAGCGCGCAACCTATCCGGTCAAGATGACCATATATTGCGACGACCGCGCCGGCATGCTGCGTGAGATGACTGCCGTGATTTCAGACGATGGAACCAATATCCGTGCCGTTGAGACGAAGGCGGGCACGGAGGCAGAAGCTATCGTGGAATTCGTTGTGGATGCCTACGATGTCGGCCATTTGATTCGCCTCATGAACGGACTGCGACGCCTGCCTGGTGTTCGCGACGTCCAGCGCCAGCAAAAACTCTAGATCCGACAGGCTCCGGCATTCGCATCGCTTCGAGTGAAAGACCGGCGCAAAATGTTTATTGCGCGATGGACGATGCTCCTTGACTGGTTGTTACTGTCGTCAGTGCGCAACCATTCATGGTCTGCTTGAATTTGAAGTAGGGATGAAAAAACAATGCGGCTCGCGCGTCCCCATTTCCCTCTACCAATTCGGGGAGCCACACGCCGTCCGGGTACCGCTGCTGCCGCACATGAATCCAGAACCCTTTGTGCAGATTCGCCAGCAGTCCCGCGCCAACCTTCACATCATGATCCAAACGAGCACTCAAGTCCACCAGTTCGCCCGTCTCTTCATCGACCTCGATGGTTCCCGACATATCATGCAAAAAGGTCTCTTCCACTCTTTTTGGATGCACGCTGGGATCGCCGCTCAAATCGTAAGTCAGCGTCGGACGTCCACCGCGATCCACTCGATGTCCATTTGTATATCGCAGCATATGCAGTAATGTGTCGAGTTGCTTCCCGTTTTCTACATCTCGTTTGGCAATGTATTTTGCGTCGGAATCTTTCTTGATCTCTTTTTGAACGCGCGACATTTCCTTCTTTTTCTCGTCCGCACTCAATTGCTTGCCGTCTTTGCCGGTTAACTCATCAATCTCCTCCCCGTTCACAAAAAACATGTCGTATTGCCGCACATGACGCTGCTTCACATTGCCATTTTTATCGGTGCTGTCCTCTTCGCGAACCGTCTTGCAGACGTACCGCTCCTGTTCTGCTTCGGATTGCTTCAGGTTTTTCAATACTCTCTGCTTCAGTTCCGCAGCCGACGGCAATGGAGCGTTCCAGTCGATCTTCGCTGCAACTGCGCCAGCGATTTTAGTATCGTGTTGCACCTCACTCTTCGCACCCGTTTGTGACCATCCAAACGCGCATACCACGGCAAGCGCAGCCAATCCGGCCACATGTGTCAAGATGTTCCAATAAGAAATCTTCACGTCTTTACCCTCAATGCCGTTGGACGACCCCATCGAAGACTGGTCACGAACCGCCCTGCTGGCATCGTTCCGAAGTCGAGTCGACTCAGGAAATTTCCGATTGCACAGAGTACAATTTTTCGATATGAACGAAGAGAAAACATCCATCCATACAGCGGATGCGCCTGCAGCCATCGGTCCTTACTCGCAGGCAATTCGCGTCGGCGACATGGTATTCACTTCTGGACAAGTTGCCATCGATCCCGCCACAGGCCAATTGGTCGCAGGCGGAATTGAAGAGCAAACCCACCGCGTCCTGCAAAACCTACAAGCAGTTCTCGCCGCCGCAGGCCTGGACTTTTCCCGCGTCGTCAAAACGACCGTCTTCCTCAAGGATATGGCCCATTTCGCCGCCATGAATGCAATCTATGCGGAATATCTTCCGACGAAGAGCGAACCCGCGCCCGCACGCTCAACCGTGGAAGTCGCACGACTTCCAAAGGACGCATTGGTAGAAATTGAACTGATTGCGTCCTGACCGGACACACCTCTACCTCTGCCAGTTCGCGGCCCTCGGCCAGTGGCTGTTGCGGAACAAACGCAGCCGCCTGCCTGCACCGAAAACTGATGGCACAATCCAGCCGTTGCCTAAAAAACAGAAAAGGCAGAGGATGTCTCCTCTGCCTTTTCTGTCTAAAACCTAGCGCTCGCTCCTACAGCGGCTGAACATCAGCAGCCTGCCAGCCCTTCGGTCCCTTCACAACGTTGAATTGCACGGCTTGGCCTTCTTGCAAACTCTTAAATCCGTTTGAATTGATCGCAGAGTAATGCACAAAAACATCTTCGCCATTCTGGCGCGAGATAAAGCCAAAGCCCTTCGCGTCGTTAAACCACTTTACTGTACCTTGTTCCATTTGAATCTTATTTCCTAATCGATTTGAATTACGCTGAAGGGAATCGGAGCGACAACTAGCAGAATCTTGTGCTTTGGGGCAAAGTCTACAACTGCCCGGTTCTATTCGAACGCAGGCTCAGTGTACCAGATTTTCGCCAAATGCAAGAAAAAAATGCAGGTTAGCTACAATACGGTCCTTTCCACCCCGGCGGAAGGCTTCTCCGTCGCCCTGCGATACACTCGCTTCGCCCGGTCGCCACCGATACCAACTTCAATCGCGTCGCTCACAAAGCCATCTTCGGCCACGCGTGCGCTCATATCTATACGGCCCACTCCGGACGTACATGGACCCCCCTCCTTTGCCAACCGCATGATCGATGCTGGTGAGAGACAAGTTTGCAGCCGTACATTCGGCCTATCGATGCAGCCTTGGCTGCTGGCCCTGATGGAATCTGCGGGTTGGCTCCTCATTCGCTTACACGCACTGAGTAGGTGCTGCGTCCGGCAGGGTTTTGCCAACCATAGTCTTGACCCATTTCGCCATCATCAATGAAGTACCTGAGCAAACTGTGGGATGGATTCCTTTCTCTCTGACTTGAATTTCGCAGAGATCAAGCTTCTCTTGCATGTCTGGCACAGCTTCACGCGGAGCAAGCAACCGAGCGCTGATAATGACGATCATGGGCCAGCAATGCCCAGATCACCCTGGACACTATCGGCAACGCCAATATCTCCGCTGCAAAGAAATCCACGAAAAGCGCAATATCACGAGGGTAGCGGTGGGCAAATCCAAGCATAGTATTGCACCGCATCATGAGCGATTCTATTCCCCATGGGGAGTGCCTTTGGTGGTTACCACGGCTCTAAAAAGCTAGATACGGTCGAATGGCGATCTGCACCAGAAACGCAGCCTTCCCAAATACCGCACAGTTCCCTGTAGTTTCGCTCAATCGATTCTATAACAACAACTTATAAGTAAATCTCCATAGAAACTTCTGGGTCGGCACGATGACTCATCTGGGTAGGCCCCTGACTGGCAGAGACGCAAGTCTGGTTACCTTATCGGACTATAGTAACTTTATTTTTGGGTACCCATGGCCAGTTTACGGGGTACTATCAGTCACCAACAATTTTCAGAAATAAGACTCGACAGTCCTCACTGAGGGGTGTATCCGCGTGAAGACTGTTCGGGCACCCCAGGGAGAGTCCCTATGGACAGCTTCAAGGTGCTTTTTTGCCTGTTTCACGGAAGAAAACTCCAGTCCAGACTTGATCGGGCACACGCTGGGTATATCTCGTCGCGGCAGGAAAACCACGAACAGCTTCAGCAAGCCGGGAAGGTTGTTGAGGACATAGAGTTCACTCCTTTGCCAGCCACAGCCTCACCAGTCCAGAGCTGGGGAAGAAGGAAGATGAAACGGCTGGCTTTGGCGTTCGTAGCTCTGACCGTTCCCGTCTACCTTGCCGGCTGTGGTGGAGGCTCGACTATCAGATCTCAGTTCACTCCTCCCGCGTCTATCACGAGCGGCACTGGAACTACCGGTACAAGCGGCACTGGTACTAGCGGCACTAGCGGCACTGGAACTAGCGGCACTAGCGGCACTGGAACTAGCGGTACTAGCGGCACTGGAACTAGCGGTACAAGCGGCACTGGAACTAGCGGTACAAGCGGCACTGGAACTAGCGGTACAAGCGGCACTGGAACTAGCGGTACTAGCGGCACTCAGCCGACTTCTACACCTCCGAGCACTAGCGAACCCCAAGGAACTGTGATCTCGGATGTGCAGACAGCTTCTGGAAACTGGAAATCCTGGGGACAAGGTGCCCCGAATTACATCGATTGCAGCCCCTCTCCTTGCAATGGCTATGCGTGGTCGATGAAGTATGGGATTACCTTACCGTCGCTGAGCAACGATGCGACAAAATTTACGATCGACGGTACCAAAGCCTACGGAGATGCGCTGTTTTCAGCTCAACTCATGGGGACGAACGCCCCGGACTTAAAAGATTCCGATCACACGCTACTGCCGACCCTGCATCACTTCACCTACGACGTGGATTTCTATGTGACAGACGCAGCCATCACCCAGGTGCTGGAGTTCGACATCAGCATGTACATGAACGGGGTTGGAATGATCTTTGGAACCCAGTGCAATTATCTGGGTGACAAAGACTGGGACATTTGGGACAACACCAATAAACATTGGGTTTCCACCGGTATTCCATGCAAAATGGTGAATGGCTGGAACCATCTGACAATCCATGTACAAAGAATGTCGGATAATACTTTGCTCTACCAGTCCATCGAACTAAATGGAACTAATTACGCATTGAATATAAGCTATCCCCCTGGCACAGCTCCATCGAGCTGGTGGGGAGTGACCGTCAATTACCAGATGGATGGAGACTCGAAACCCGATCCGAATACGACATACTTAGATAACTTCACCTTCACTTACTGGTAACCTGCGCCGACGTGATCCATCAAAACTCGTTCCTGTCTGTGGCAGATTTCTTCCATACCCCAGGAGGCAAACGATTCACAATGATGAATCGTCGTTGCCGCGATGAATGTGCCATTTCCAGATCGGAAATCGGCCCGTACGAATTCCCAATCTGGCACGGGCCGATGTGCCCGGCATGTAAATTCATCCAGTCGAGAAGCGTATTTTTTTCCAGAGTTGAGCACAATTTACACAGATTGGGAAAAGGATGCCCGACATCCACATTTTTTTCGCATTTTTCTAAAAAACGGCCATTTTGCTGCGCAGAATTGTGTATTATTCACCTAGAAATTACTTGTATTCTTCTGCTTCGGAACCCCCGAATTCAAGTCTCAAGCAGAGACGTTGAGTGGATAAGCATGTTGAGGAGCGAACGAAACTGCCACTCCGCGACGGGTCAGCACTTGAGTCACACTGGGTTTGGGTTTAGTTGGACCGCATGCCTTTAAAAAAACCAAGGCATGTTAGATGAGGTTGTCGGTTCCCGTCAGACGCAAGGCGTCTTGGCGTTTCCAGGCCAGCCCACGTACATCAACGAACTTACTTGACTCCCCCACTGGCTTAGAGCAGCGCCCGGAGCCCCACGCGGACACAACACGCACGCGCTAGTAAACGTGCCGAGACAAACTAATGAAGCTCTTTCCCTATTCCCTGATGATAATTTTTCTTTCGGCGGTACCCGCACTTGCAAGCGTTACCGTCAACAGTCCCCAAAACGATGAGAGCGTAAGTTCCCCATTCAGCCTCGTCGTCTATGCCACCGCGTGTTCAAGCCAGCCTATCTCCACCATCGGCTATTCGATCGATAACGGCGATACGACCATGTTTCACGGTAAGACGTCCATCGACACGCAAGTGTCGACCTCGATGGGAACGCACACACTGCATGTCAAGTCCTGGGGCGACAGCGGGGCATTGTGCATGAGGGATGTCACCGTCCAGGTAACAAGTGTTACGAACGATCCCGTGGCCAATACTTCCATCGTTCCCTCGAATGCAATCGGCGTCAGCAGCATCCAGACACTGGGCAGTTGGAGAGGCGTCCACGACAGCGGCACCAGCGGCTGGGCCAGCGGAACCATGAGCCTGGTTGGCTCGCCAACGCATAGCGGCACGGCACGGAAGTTCTCGACCAGCTATTCAAGCACGGGCGGCGAACGTTACTTTGTCTCCTTCGGAGACAACGCGACCTCCACCAACTTTTTCTATGACGGTTGGGTGTATGTCACGGATTCCGTCAGTCACATCGCGAATGTGGAACTGGACCTGAATCAAACGATGCAGAATGGCCAGACGGTGATCATGGGAGTTCAGTGCGACGGCTACTCGGGCACGTGGGATTACACGGAGAACCTGGGGTCTCCTTCGAATCCTAAAGGGCACTGGGCACACTCACAGGCGGCGTGCAACCCGCGGACTTGGACCAAATATACATGGCATCACATTCAAGCCAGTTATTCCCGAAGCCAATATGGCAAGGTGACTTATAAGTCCGTCTACTTCGATGGAGTTCAGAAGCCCATCAATGTCACTGTCCCGTCAGCCTATGCGAGCGGATGGGGACTTACACTGTTGACCAACTTCCAGGTGGACGGACTGAACGGCGGATCCTCTGTTATCTATCTTGACGATCTGACCATTAAACGATGGTGAAACCGGACCGACCTCTTCGTCTGAGGCTGGCCGCACGAATCCGGCCTGACCCGATTCGATAGTTGGAGTGTCTGGCCGGAAGGGACTGGCGACGCACACGGGAAGCAGATGCGATAGAGAATCGTCGGGATAGCTTGGGTGTAAATTATTGATTTTCAGGAGCAGCCTTGCAAATGCCCCGTGATGGAAATCAGGAGAAATGCATTAAGTGCAACTTACGTCCTAGGCCGATCGTCGATCCTACCCGATGGCAGTTTTTTTGTCAGTCGGAAGGGTACCGAGTCAGCAAGACGGGCCTGGTAAGAAAGTAGCAAACTTATTCGACTTCCCCACACTGCGCGTGCAGCGGGAGGAGCCCACAGAAACCCTCTACATACACGTGCTCGAACAAACGTGCCGAGGCAGATTCATGAAATTTATTTTTTATCCTCTCATGATCGTTTTCGTTTTCACTGCCACTGCATTCGCGGTGAGCATCACCACCCCATACAATGGCGAGCATGTCAGCTCCCCCTTTACACTCGTCGCTTCAGCGGCAACCTGTTCCTCTCTGGCCGTTACCGCGATCGGCTATTCGCTGGACTATGGCAGTACAACCATGTTCAAGGGTAAAACGAATATCGACACCACGGTCTCGACCTCGGCTGGCACCCATACAGTGCATGTGAAGGCGTGGAACGATAAGGGCCAAGTGTGCGTCGCCGATGTCGGTATCGACGTCACCAGTGTCACAGACAACGCTACAGCGGACCCTTCCATTGTTCCCTCGACTGCCGTCAGTGTGAGTGGTATCCAGTTGTTGAGTAATTGGAAGGGAGTCCACGACTCGGGCACCGGAGGCTGGTCCAGCGGGAGCATGAGCCTGGTCGGTTCGCCTGCATATAGCGGCGTCTCGCGCAAGTTTGCGACCAGCTACTCAAACTACGGTGGTGAGCGATATTGGGTCACTTTCGGCGACAATACAACCTCCACGAACTTCTTTTACGACGGATGGGTATACCTCACAGATTCCGCCATTCATATCGCCAATCTGGAATTCGATCTGTACCAGACCATGCCCAATGGCCAGACGGTGATCTTCGGAGTGCAGTGCGACGGCTACTCAAGCACATGGGATTTCACAGAAAATCTGGGCACTCCTACAAGCCCTAAAGGTCACTGGGCGCACACGGGCGTATGGTGCAACCCGCGCAGTTGGACCAGATATAAATGGCATCACGTCCAGATGGAGTATTCCCGCGACAACTATGGCACGATTACCTATAAGTACGTGTGGTTCGATGGAGTTCAAAAGTCCATCTGGCACACTGTGCTGGGAGCTTACGCGGCCGGTTGGAGCCCAACTTTGTTGACCAACTTTCAAGTTGATGGGCTTGGCTCGAGCGGTTCGCAGGTTGTGTATCTGGACGATCTGACTGTTAAGCGCTGGTGAAAGAAGACCAGCCTCACCGTTCAGCGAATCACGCTGTGAGATCAACTTGACCGGTCCGATTCAAAGCAGATGAGGCCAACTCATATTAGCGGCCTCGTCTGCTTTGACTTACGCGGGTTGGGAATCAAGCCCTGAAGTGTCTGACCGCTTTCAGCGGGGCAGGCCGTAGGCGTCATCCTTCGCCAACAAGATTTTCCGCCGACTGGCTTTGAATTCTCTCTGACGATAGCAGACGGAGCGCATGGTGCATCACCTGCCGCTCGGCATTCTTGATTGACATCGGCGGAATTACGGTGATTCCACCCACCAACTCGATGAGCGTCAGGTAAGAGGCGCGGCTGATATACAGAAAATCCAGAGGATACTCCGGCTTCCGTGCGCGTGCTGCAACCGGATCGGCGTCCAGAAAATAGCTGACATCCGGCCTGGGAACCAACCTCATCATCAGTCGAACATACCCGCGAGCGGCGGAATTGCGCAGGTTCAGGTTGGCAAGTTCGTCGTAAATATATCGGTCGCAAATCACAAAATCCGCACCCGAGCGCAACGCTTTCCCGATCGCGATGCGAAGCGAAATGGCGTCCACAAAGTAAAGTCCCAGCCGCACCACGCTCATGGGCCATGAACGGACGTTTTTGTCTCGCCGGTTGATGGGCTTGTCGGGACTGCCAACGCCCTTGTCTCCATTGAACAGGGTATGGCCTGCACCTTCGCGAATCCGTTTCAGCCTGGCGACGTCGTCCCAGAAAGTAACCAGCAGAACGCGCAGACCCGCATCCTGCAGGGTCGTGCGTAGATTCGCAATCTGAGTGCTTTTCCCGGCGCCATCAATGCCAGAAAAACTTACAAATTTGCAGGGCCGGTTTTCTTGCTTTGCATGCATCGATATGCTCCTACAGGCGCCAATAGATGTTCTTCAATGTTGATTCAGTTCGGTCGGCTGGGGCTTCCAGCGGACAGTGCCACAACGGTTCCAACAGCGGCACAGGCTCCTACGATCAACCCTACCCGGATGAGAAAGGAACGCGACCGCTTCTGTTTTGCCGGCGCAACGACCGCTCCAGCGGGCCTTGAAGCGGCGACGCCGGTCGTTTTTTCATAGGGCGCTGCGGCCGTGCCGACCGGATTTGAACCGCCATTTTTCTGTTGATCGGGGGCGGCGGGCAAAGTACTCGACGATTGATCTTGAATGATGTCTGCCGAACTCGCAGAACCAGATGCATTGGGGCTCGCCTGCGGCTGCGTTTTGCCCGCAGTAGGTTCGCCGGTTGCAGCCTCGGAGCTTTGCGCCTGGTCGCCAGACGGGGCTGACTGCGGCTGGGTTGTGGCTGCGACTCCGAATGGCGCGGCAAGAAAGATCACTAAGCAGCCGGCGATCTGTCTTTGGCGCCAATTCGTTGAGACTCTCATACATTCTCCTTCAAGAAACCGCATACACTTCAGGCATAAAGATGAATCCATCCCAAACCGATTAGGCTGCACTCTCCGGCTGCCGATGTGAGTACCCGGACATAGGTGTCTGGAAAGAAATGCCCGCCGGAGGTTTATGGAAGCTGCTCACTGCGCCAGCCGTCGTGTCATAGATATCGAAAAGACGGTTCACTCCGCTGGCCTCCAGGACGGTCTCTGCTGCGGGCGGCAATGCAGCGAGCTTCACGTCGCCATTCCGCTTCATGGCTTCCTCCAGGCAACATAACAGGAGGCGAATCATAGACTTGTCCAGGTTGCCGACGCTCGAACAGTCGAGCACCACAAAGGGACGGTCAACATCCATGCAGTCCTGCATCTCGCGAAGAAACGCCTGTCCCTGCCTCGCGTTTCTGATTTCCGGCAATTGCTTCACCGCCACAATACGCTTTCGAATTGTCATACTCTTCGCCTCATGAATTGTACTTCTGCGCATCCGTCTGTCTCTGATTGCGAACATCCATACATCCGCCTGAACCAAGCCAGCCACACCTCGCAAGGCATGACTCGCGTGCCAGCCCTATCCAGAACTTTGCAAGAGGCGCGCAAGCTCGGCCTTTGGACTTCGTACACTGTTCCTAATTACGTTTGTCCCATACCTGAAAAGAGTCCCAAAGTTCGTGGTGTACCAACAGCACTCGGTCATCCGCGGCGATAGGCCGCACATAAATTGAAGTTTGTTCACTCTGCTCGGCGATGAGAGCATGGCAGCTACCAGTCGATGATTCCCATCCAAAATCGTTAGAGGTTCGGTCTCGCTTACACCGATCAAGATCACTGGGCCGATGCTGTGAGGCTGCTTACCGAGTTGCTCACCTATCTCCGATAGTTTCACTAGAAATTGATCGTCGATCACGCTCTCACGTTTTCTCATGCTCTCAGCGACTTCGATGATGGAGAAATGACCGTGTGCGATTTTCCGCCACTGCGCCCGAGGAAAAACTCGAATCTGTGCGAGATCGTCCGGCTTCAACTCCAGTTGATACCATTCGGTCCCAGCGGGGAGCTCGTTCCACAACGCACGATGCCGAATGAAGAACAGAGCGCGCCGCTTCGCATTTTGGGCAGCATCGTCAAGATGAGGATTGACAACAATTTCTCGCAGCGACTGGTGGTAATCCCGAAAAGCAGGGTTGTGAAAATCGCTCTTTAAAAACTCTGCGATGACCTCATCTTCCGAAGCGCGCCGAATCATTCTGACTGGCTGGAATGCCCCTTGTTTCTCCATCTTGTATGGATCGCTCAGCGCATCCAGGAGGAAAGGCAATGCCACAAGAATCAGAAGAACGGACATGAGAATCAGTTGTACCAGAATGACCTGCCGCAAAGATGAATGGAAGACGGTGATTCCCACGATAACAACGCCGCTGAACAGCAGTTGAACCCAGCTAGTGTTCGCAATCTTGTAAGACATCTCGTAGGTAATGATTACGGCGCTCAGCGAATAAACCACCGATGTGATGGCATACAGCGCCAGCAGGTAAGAAAGGCCATGCGGTCCAGCGATTGCAAACTTATTCCCAAAGAAGACTTTCCATACCCTGTTGGGCGCCAATCGTAGACCGAGAGCCAGCAGAGAGCCGATGCTCAAAACCATCAATAGAGCGGATGCGATCACTGTGAGGTCTTTTCGCTCCTCGTTGCTCGTGCCAGCAACCAGCGGGAACATGCTATTGACAATGGCCTGGGAGAAGGAAAAAACCACTCGCCCCACCATCGCCACAGCCGCATACAAGCCTGCTTCTCTCAGGAGAAAAAAATGTTTCACTAGAACGATGTCGCAGTTATTGATAAGTACCTGGCCGGAAAAAAAGACCACCGCCTGCGACAATTCGCGAAGCGCGTAGGAGCGACGAATCGGCGTTGGAATCCGTACTCCCAACTTAGGCGTTATCGCGAAATAGGCGGCGACAACGGCTGCCGAGTTCGCTGCAATCACGCCCCGAACACCGAAACCGAGCAGAATGAGAAGAACTGAACCGCCAAGCCGCATCACTCCCTCAAAGACGAGATTGCCGGCCAGGCGACGAAAGCCGTAGGCGCCCTGGAGATAGCCTCGGCGACTGCCCAGGGGAATGTAGAACGCAACGCCTATGGCGAGAAGAACAATGAGAAGCGGGTCATTCAGGTTTAAATAACTGGCAATGGATCTGTGAAATATCAGCAATATCGACGCGATGGCAATGCCGCACAGCCATGAGCCAACATGGAAACTGCGATAGCCCGCGGACTTGGCCTCTGGAGACCGCTGTTGCGCCACGATCTTGGCGGAAATGATCTGAAAAGAGAGGGTGACAGCCGATACCAAGGTAAGCAGGGTGTAGACGGCTGTGGCGTTTCCGAAGCCGTTAGGGCCAAGAAACCGCGCAACGGCGATGTTGTAGATGAAATTGGTTGCAGTAGCGAGGCCCGAACCCGAGAGCAATATGACGCTCCCAGAGAGGACGCGCGAGCGTAGTGTTTTCGGTTTTTCTGTCGCAACATTCAACTTATTGAGGCTCCAGCTACCAAAGCAGGCAAAATCCCGTGAACCTTCCCCTGCTCAGGCCAGTGGAGGCCGGCAGGAACCGGGTCGCGGTTCAAATCCACAGTAACTGAATTCGATGCGCAAACATCCGTAGTGGCTGCTCAGAAGCGGCGGACTATTCGTCACATCGTCACAATTGTGACAACCTGAACATTCTTATGTGCTTCTAATCATTATCTATGATGGTGGGTCGTACAGGTATTGCTCTATTCTTGTCTCTTTTTCTTGCCGTCGGGTGCTCCAGACGTGGGACACCACAGCCAGTCCAACTGAAATACAAGGCCACCGGTACATCGCCAGAGATCCTCGCTCTCTACGAGGCTTGGTTCGGGTTCTCCAAGCACATCAGCGTGGGATATACATCGCACGATCCCGCAGTGATTCGACGGCAGATCCAACAGGCGAAAAAAATGGGGATTTCAGGGTTTGTGGTGGATTGGTACGGGGATCGGGAACCCTTCATCGACCAGAGTTATTTGCTGATGCAGACCAACGCCGCCAAACAACACTTCCACGTCGCGATGATGTATGACGAGAGCGACCAGGAAGATGGGGCCACCGACGAAGTAATTGCGGATTTCACCATGTTCCACGACACCTATCTTTCTGCGAAATCCCCTGGCCATAAGGCCTATCTCACGTACCAAGGCCGTCCTGTCATCTTTATCTGGCCCAGGGGAAGGCATACGAACTGGAACCAGGTGAGGGCGATGGTCAACAAGTGGAAACCTGCACCGCTGCTGATTGGTCTCAATCCGCCCGGCAAGGATGCCGACGCATTTGACGGATTCTATGCCTGGATTAATCCGGGGCCGCAGGGGTGGGCAGCGGACGGCAGCCATTGGGGACAGCAGTATCTCAAGAATTTCTATGAAACCATGGGGTCAAAGTATGCCGACAAGATTGTTGTCGGCGGTGTGTGGTCCCAGTTCAACGACAGCAAAGCCTCATGGAGCCTGAATCGGCACATGTCTGCGCGCTGCGGACAGACCTACCAGGATACCTTCAACCTCTGGCGGAAGTACTTTCCTGCCGGTCAACCAATTCCCTTCCTGATGCTGGAAACCTGGAACGATTACGAAGAAGGTTCGGCGATTGAACCCGGCATCCCAACGTGCGGAGAGGGATCGCAGGCACCGGCCATCGCGGGTCAAGAAGCAAACTCGCCG
>JAJZCA010000309.1 GCA_021798735.1 Acidobacteriota bacterium
AGCAGGTTCCATGTTGCGCTGCATACATCGCATGTCGGCATTGCAATCTCGAATTGGAAGAGGGTCAGGGTCATTTCTCGGTCGCCGTCGGGACAGGTGGAGTGGTGGGAGCGGTTGCGGTCGCAGCGGACTTTGTTTCCGCGGCTGCTTTGGCCTTGGCTGCCGTCTTGGCGCGTTCGGCGGCCAACTGTGCATCCACGGCTGCCGCTTCTGTGGGGTGGATTTTGTGGTAATGTTCGTTGGACTTGGCGAGATGTTTCTTGTCCCACAGCAGGCCGCTGAAGCGGTTGGTGGAGCTCAGCTCATAGTAGGTGTCCATCTTGATGGCATCGAAGGGGCAGACCTCGACGCAGATCTGACAGCTCATACAAACGGAGACGTCGATATTGAACGCCTTGGGATAGAACTGCGGCTTGCCGACGGCGTCCGGCTTCTTGTCTGTACTTTTTTCAATGAAGATGCATTTCGGCGGGCACTCCTTCTCGCAGATAAAGCAGGAGACGCAGCGCAATCCCTGTTGCCAGTCTTCGCCGTCGTAGACGAGGAAGGGAAAATTGCGATAGGCCTCAATCTGCGGCAATCGCTCTTCCGGGTACTGAACGGTGGTCAGTCGATTTTTGCTGACGTAGCTGCCCAGAAAATTTCGGGCAGTTTCCGCCAGTCCCTTCAGGATGCCTTCACCGAACACAGATTCAACCTCGACTTCAAAATTCCCAAACAATGCCTAGATTCTTCGCTACGCTCAGAATGACGAGCAATTGCTTTTTTGCTTCGTTTCGGTCGGAATGACAATTCAATTCAACCCCACTCAAGCCAAACAGCGGCTTGAAGGGGCCACCCGGTCCGCATTTCGCCGACGTGCTATCGATCCACTTCACCCATCACAATATCAATACTCCCCAAAATCACCACCACGTCGGCAACGTTACGGCCGATGCACAGTTCCTCCAGCACCGTCAGGTTCATCAGGCTGGGTGGACGCACACGGTACCTGTATGGATTCGACGTCCCATCGCTGACCAGATAAAAGCCCAGTTCGCCTTTTGGCGCCTCAATGCGCCCATAGGCCTCTCCAGGTTTTGGACGAAATCCGCGAATCTTTGTTTTTGGATCGACGATCGGGCCGTCCGGAATGTCTTTGAGCGCCTGGTTCAGGATCTTGACCGATTCGCGCATTTCCAGCAGACGGATCATGTAGCGGTCGTAGGTGTCGCCATGCTCGCCCAGCGGAATCTTGAAGGCAAATCGATCGTAAATGCCGTACTTGTCCACTTTCCGGACATCGTAATTGACGCCGGAGGCGCGCAGGACGGGGCCGGTAACGCCGGCATTGACGGCGAATTCCTTGGATAACACGCCGACGCCCTGGGTGCGGGCCATCAGAATCTCATTGCTGGCCAGCAGCCGTTCAAACTCCTCCAAAAAACGCGGCAGGGTGGCGGCAAATTTCTTCGCTTGGTCCAGCCATCCAACGGGCAAATCCACGCGGCAGCCGCCGAAACGCATGTAGTTGCACATCATGCGCGCGCCGGTGAGCGACTCGAACAGATCGAGAATGGTTTCGCGCTCACGAAAGGCGTACATCAGCGGCGTTCCGCTGGCGCCCATGTCCTGCGTCAGAAATCCGATGAGGGCTGCATGGTTCTGGAACCGTGTCAGCTCCGCGGTAATGATGCGGATGTACTCGGCACGTTCGGGGACTTGAATTCCAGCGAGCTTTTCAACCGCAAGCGCGTAGGCCCAGTTGTTGGTGAGGGAGCAGAAATAGTCCAGCCGGTCGGTATACGGCATGGAGCCGAGGTAGCTCTCGTGCTCGGCAATTTTTTCGTGATTGCGATGGAGATATCCGAATACCGGCTTCAGCTTGACGACGCGTTCGCCATCCAGAACCACATCCATGCGAAAGACGCCATGGGTGGAGGGATGCTGCGGCCCCATCGAGACTTCCAGAAACTGGCCTTCGCTGTCGTCGCTGGGCGATTTTGGAAGGATGCGTACGGGCTCGGTCGCGGTGCTCATTGCGCCCCCATGACTGTGCGGTGTTGGCGGGCGCGTTCGAGGACTTGGTCGTGCGCCGTCGGCTCATACTCGTAATCGTCCGGCTCAACGTAGTCCTTGCGCATGGGGTGGTCCTTGAAGTCGTCCCACATCAGGATGCGTCGCAGATCGGGATGTCCGTCAAAGATGACGCCGTACAGATCGAAGATTTCACGCTCCTGAAAGTCGGCGCTACGCCAGACGTGGGTAAGAGAGGGCAAATGGACTCCCTCGGCGCGATCTTCGGTGCGCATACGGAGAATGACGGGGCCCTGTTTTTTCTCCATCGAATAGAGGTGGTAGACGACCTCAAGATGGCCGGCGGTTTGCAACTTTCTAACTTCTTCGACCTCTTGTTCCACGCCGTCGACAGTCTTTTTTACTTTTACTTTTTCTGAAATTTCTTTGCTCGGCCAGTCGATGCCGGTGACGTTGGAGCAGTAATCGAAGCGGAGGTGCTCGGCATCGCGCAGGAAGGTGGCGATGGCGACCGCATGCGCAGGATCGATCCGCAGAGAATGCTGGCCCGACGGGCTGGGGTTGGCGATAATTTCCAGCACGCAGCCGGGAACGCTCACTTCTATCTCGGATTTAATCGTTTCCAGCGTCATCCGTCCCTGCCAAAGAGATATTTACGAGAGGAGGTTGCCAGACCTCAGGATTTTGCGGCGGTTCCAAATCATGCGCGCCAAACTGCGGCACGACAAATTCGCTCGGCGCATCCGCCTGCAAATGGCGGGGTCTGTCGGCCCCGGTCAAGGACTGTTGGTCGATGATCTTCTGCAAGGCCATCAACCCGTCGATCAAGGCTTCCGGGCGCGGCGGGCAGCCGGGAATGTAGACGTCGACGGGGATGTAGCGGTCGATCCCTTTCAGCACGTTATAGCCCTGCTTGAATGGGCCGCCGGAAATCGCGCAGGCGCCCATGGAGATGACGTACTTCGGCTCTGCCATCTGGTTGTAGAGGCGAACCACCTGGGGGGCCATCTTTTTCGTGACCGTGCCAGCGACAATCATCAGGTCGGCCTGTCGCGGGGAGGGGCGAAACACCTCCGCGCCGAACCGCGCCATGTCGTAGCGGGCCATGCTGGCGGCGATCATTTCAATGGCGCAACAGGCGAGGCCGAAATTCAGCGGCCAGAGGGAGTTTTTGCGGCCCCAGTTGTACAGTTCCTGCAGGGTGGTCGCAACGATCCCTTGCTTTCTCAACTCTGTTTTCAGCTGTTCATCCATCAGAGAAAACCTTCAAGTGTTGCGGTTGGTTCGATCCTGAAAATTCCGGGTGCAGCCTTCGTATCCGGCGTGGAGTTTCAGCTCCAGACCAGGACTTTTTTCTGATACGCCCAGACCAGACCTTCGACCAGCAAAAGTAAAAAAAACAGCATGGCGATTCCTGCTCCTAATGTAAGGCCGGTAAACGCCACGGCAAAAGGCAATAGAAAGACCGCTTCGACATCGAAAACCAGAAAAACGATCGCATACAGATAATAGCCGGGGTGGAATTGTATCCAGGCATCGCCCGCCGATTCCAGGCCGCACTCGTAAATTGCATTCTTGCAGGGCCCGGGCTTCTGCGGAGAAAACTTCCACGCCCAAATCCATGCCAGCGCAAGCGGCGCAACGGCAAAACCGACGCCTGCGAGCAGCAGCACAAGAACAGGAAAATAGGGGCTGTTTGTCATACTGTCTGAACTCTCTACCGTACCAGATTCGCACGCGTGTGCGAACCACTAGGAACAAATTACACTCCGATTGGAGGGTTAGCTTGTGATGAAGCGCACATCTGCAGACCCTTTCTGTGTTGCAAGATTATGGAAGACGAAGGGAAGGCAATGAGAGAAGAGAAAACGGCAATTCTCGATGGAAACGAAGCGGCTGCCGCAGTCGCGTACCGGCTGGCGGAAGTCATCGCCATCTATCCCATTACGCCGTCCTCCACCATGGGCGAGTGGGCCGACCAGTGGAAGGAAGAAGGGCGCAAGAATATCTGGGGCTCGGTCCCAATTGTCGCGGAATTGCAAAGCGAAGGCGGGGCCGCAGGGGCGATGCACGGCGCTTTGCAGGCGGGGGCCTTCAGCACCACATTTACGGCCTCGCAGGGCCTGCTGCTGATGATCCCCAACATGTATAAAATCGCGGGCGAACTGACCTCGAACGTGATTCACGTGACGGCGCGCTCCATCGCGACCCATGCGCTCTCCATTTTTGGCGATCATTCCGACGTGATGGCCTGCCGCTCCACCGGCTATGCCATGCTCTCGTCGAACTCCGTGCAGGAGGCCGGCGACATGGCGTTGATTGCCCACCTGGCCACGCTGGAGTCGCGGATTCCATTTCTCCACTTCTTTGACGGATTTCGTACCTCGCACGAAATCAACAAGGCAAAAACAATTTCCGACGAGACGATTCTGGCGTTGCTGGAAGAAAAATACATCTCTGCGCATCGGGAGCGCGCTCTCAAGATCG
>JAJZCA010000310.1 GCA_021798735.1 Acidobacteriota bacterium
ACCGTGTCCGGAGGATTGCGCTGGGAGGCGCAGAACCACGTCTCCGACCACAACGACTGGTCACCTCGCATCTCCATGGCGTGGGCGCTGGATGGAAGGAATGGCAAGCCGTCCAAGACCGTACTGCGCGCCGGATATGGCATATTCTATGACCGATTCGCGATTGAGAGTCTGTTGCGCATCAACCGCTCGCTGGAAGAGCAGCGGTTTATCGTTCTGAATGATTCTGCAACCGCACAGCAGGAGTTGGCAAACTGCTTTGCGCAGAGCCAGACGAACTTCAACTCGACAGCCTGCAACATTGGCCAGGCAACCACGCGAACGATCGACCAGGTTACGCCGAATTACCACTCGCCGTATGCGCAGCAGTTCGCTGGCAGCCTGGAGCGTCAGTTGACCAAGGGCATCACGGGCACAGTGACGTATCTGCACACAACCGGCGACCACCAGTTGGTCGAGATCAACGCGAATGCTCCATACTTCCCGAACTACAACGCTGCGCAGGGCAACATCTATCAATACCTGACAGAAGGATTCTTCAAGGAAGATCAGGTGATCTTCAATACGCGAGCGCAAATCAATCCTCGCTTGGGATTCTTCGGCTTTTACACGATGAGCATTGCGGATACCGACGGCGCGGCGCAGGATAATGTGACGACAAATGGAGTCTCGCCAGTCTCCAATTCACTGAACCTGCATCAGGATTATGGCCGTGCAGGATTTGTATCGCGAAGCACTGTTTTCGTGATCGCCAACTATCTGGGACCGTGGGGTATCCGCTTCAATCCATTCCTGCTGGCGCGGTCCGGCATGCCATTCAACATCACGCTGCCCAACGATCCATATGGTGATACCTTTCTGAATCACCGACCTGGCGTAGCTCAGGCCGCGGACTGTACGCCTAACTCAACTCGCTACAAGCAGACATCCTATGGCTGCCTGGATACGCAACCGACGCTTTCTCCAGGTGAACCGCTGATTACCAACAACGCGGGTAACGGACCGGCGGCAGTGGCCTTCAACTTGCGCATCAGTCGCGAGTTTGCCGTGGGACCGAAGGTCAACAGCACAGCTCACTTCGGATTTCCTGGCGGCGGCGGTCGCCGTGGTGGCGGTGGACCGGGCGGCGGGTTCGGTCCTGGCGGATTCTCTTCACCTGGCGGACCGGGAATCTTTGGTGGCCCCCAGGTGCCGCGTAAGTATCACCTGAACTTCAGCGTTCAGGCGCTCAATCTCTTCAACAATCACGACTATGGAACTCCGAACGGAACGGTTATTGCGCCGGGAAATCTAGGCAATACGCCGGACCAGTTTGGACAATCGCAGAGTTTGGCAACCGGACTGTACTCCAATGGTTCTGCGGTCCGTCGCATTTATGCTCAAGCGATCTTTACCTTCTGAACCGCCATCCAAAACAGAATCGAAGACACAATGCAAAATCCCTGCGCGGCCAGAAAGCGGTGCAGGGATTTTGCTTCAGTGTTTTTATTCGCGCTGCGAGGCTTCATCCATCGGCGGCCTGAAGAATTTCAGCCCTCCACCTTCGGAGCTTTTGTCGTGACGCCTTTCTTTGCGGGGCGAGGCTTGCGCGATGAGCGGGACTTTTTTGCAGGAGATTGTTTCTTTGCTACAGGCTGATCCGGGTTGAGGAAAGCAGTCCAACGCAGTTCACTCATCTCAACCGGCGACTTTCGGGCCTTATCCACCGCAAGCGCAGCCACTTCGCGAACAATCCACTCAAAGTTTTTTTCGCCAACAGAGTGCAGGTCGGCGTCAGGAGCAGGATTCATGAAATCAATGGCGTAGGGAATGCCCTTTTCCACGGCGAACTCCACGGTGTTGAGGTCATAGCCCAGCGCGCGACAAAGCTTGAGCGCATCTTGCTCGACGCGCTTGAGCAACGCTTTGCTGTAAGGTGGAGGATTCTGGAGATAGCGCTCGGCGTGCGGGCGCCGCGGATCATAGGGCATGATGTGGACTTTTTTCTGCCCGACGACGTAGCAGCGGAAGTACTCCTGAAAATCGACGGCTTTCTGATACATCATGCAGAGGTCGCGGGACTGGTCGTAGGCCTCGAAAAACTCAGCTCGTGAGTGGATGTGGAAGACATCGCGCCAGCCTCCACCATCGACGGGCTTCATAAATCCATGCTCGCCGACGTACTGAAAGACAGCGTCCCAGTTGAGCGGATATTCGAGGTTACGCATGGAGCGGTCCGTGGTGCCTTCCGGATGACGCTTGTGCGGCAGGATGACAGTGGGCGGGACGGCGACGCCGAGTTTGGAGGCAAGCGTGTAATTGAAGAATTTGTCGTCCGCTGACCACCAGAAGGGATTGTTGACGATCGCAGTACCGTGCAGGGCGGCGTGTTTGAGGAAAGCACGATAAAAGGGAATGTCGTGAGAGATGCGATCCACGATGACAGCGTAGCGGGGAGGCGCGTCGAGACGAACGGCTCCGGTTTCGACAAACTCGGCAACGATGCCGTCGATACGGAGCGAGTTGATATGTTCAACCAACGCACCGGGAAAGCTGTTTTCCATGCCGAAGAGTACACCGATTTTTTTCATTCAGACGACCCTCCAAGGTTGGATGGCGGAGCTGGGACCAACGATCAGTGTAAAAAGTCCGCGCCCGTTCAGTGTACGGCAGGCGGACGCTCGCAGCGAAAGGTGGCTGTGCCTGGAACATGATCGATCAATGACGGGATGAGGGAGCCGCGGGAAGCATCATCGAAGCAATAGCCGTGACCAGCAGAATGACGGCCAGTATGCCGAGGGAAGCTGATACAGAGATCGAAATCCATCGACTGAGCAGCATTTTTCCGCCAACAAAGAGGAGCAGCACGGCCAGTCCGTAGTGAAGAAAGCGCAGGCGGTCGAGCAGACCGGCGAGGACGAAGTAAAGCGACCGCAGGCCGAGGATGGCGGCGATGTTGGAAGTGTAGACGACGAAGGGATTGTGAGAGAGCGCGAGCACGGCAGGGATGGAATCCACGGCAAAGAGCAGGTCGGTCAACTCAACGGCCAGGATGACCCAAAACAGGGATGAGGAGCGAGACTGGAGACGACGGAGCCATGAGGGCGAAGCGTCCGCATGGGATGGATCTTCTCGCAATAGCCGCAGTGCGGCAACCAACAGCAGCGCGCCAAAGAAAAACTCCATCCACGAGAGACGCGCCAGCAGCGTGATGCCGACGGCGATGCAAAGCGCGCGCAGCAGGATGGCTCCACCCACACCCCAGAGCAGTGCGCGGCGCTGGTCTCGATGGCCGAGGCCAAAACTGCGAAAAAGCAGCAGAAAGACAAAGAGATTGTCGATGCTGAGCGAGGTTTCAACAACGTAGCCGCTGATAAATTCCAACGCGGGCTGACGCCCCTGGCGCGCATTGAGCCAGAAGGCAAAGGCAAGCGCCATCAGCGCGATGAGTAGGCTGGAAACCAGCGCCAGATTCGTCTTGCGGCGATCTGAGCTGCTGACAGGAAGCACAGCATCGGCGAGCACAAGCAGCAAAACGACGACGTGGAAGCCGATCCACCAGGAAAGCGGCGCGCCGGCGATGGTGTGCGCAAGCATTCGTATCGATGGTAACGCAGTGCGAAGGTATTGCATGCAGCAGACGCGCGCTTTGCGCGCCACGGACGGTGGCGGATGGCGCTGGCTGAGAACGCCGAGGAGAAGCTCGGGGAGATTTTTTGCGGAAAGGACAACAGGAAGGGCAAAAGCAAGGGCAAAAGCAGATTCCCTGCGGGAATGACAACAAGAAAGGCAAAGGCAACGGCAAAGGCAAAAGCAAGGGCAACGGCAAAGGCAAAAGCAAGGGCAAGAGCAAAGGCAAAGGGTGGGGCGACAACCGAACGCGGTTTTTTGAACGCAGTTTCCGGGGCGCTGTTTTCCGGGCGTTGGGTTCCCGGCGCTGTTTATAAACGCTGGTTACGGGCGCTGGTTAAGCAGGTGGATCGACTCCAGCAGGACGTCGCCAGCGATGGTGAGGCTGCGCGCGCTGATCTTGTCCATGGTGTCCTGCGCGGTGTGGTGCCATCCGTCGGGAGTGCTCATGGTGTGCGGGCCATAGTCGCTGTCGATGATATCCACGGCAGGCACACCGCGCTCCAGAAATGGATCGTGGTCGTCTTCCTCGGTGCCCTGAGTTTTATAAAAATAGCGCGCGTGCCCGGTGATGCGCGCGGCCTGGCCGACGAGCGCGGAGAGCCACTGCGTGGAACTGGTGTCCTGCATGACGTCAAGGTCCTTGTCGCCGAGCATGTCCGTCAGCAGAAACGCCTTGATGCGCGGGAGTGTCCCATCCTGTGCCCATTTGGCCGCGAGGTGGCGGCTGCCGTAGGTGTGATCGTCGCCTTGCCAGCTTTGGAAGGCCTCTTCGCCGTCGAGGAATACGAGCCAGACGCTGTACCCATCGAGTTTGCCGCCGGTCATCCTGGCGCGGAGTTCGTTGGCCATCTCGATAAGCAGGCCGGTAGTGGAGCCGCCATCGTTGGCACC
>JAJZCA010000311.1 GCA_021798735.1 Acidobacteriota bacterium
AAGAGATGTTTGGCTACTCGATCGAGATTGTAAAACGCAAGGAACAGCACCTGTTTCAAGTGCTGCCCAAGCGCTGGATCGTGGAACGCAGCTTGGCGTGGCTCAACTGGTCCCGCCGCTTGTCCAAAGACTACGAGCTGCTTCACACCACAGCAGAAACTATGATCTATGTTGCCTTCGCTCATCTGCTTTTGCGAAGGCTTGCGTAGTTTTTAAACAGATTCTTAGAGAGGATTGGATCGCATTGTCCGTGGAGGTTCGTTTGTCAGCACAACTTCCCAGTGGGCGAGCGGATATATACGCCGACATGAATCGATCTGTGTACCGTTGGATCAGCACCCATCATACGCGGCCCCCATTTCGAGAGCCACGATGATCGCTTTTCCCGCTCCAGCGCCTAGACTGGACACACGGACTGAATAGCATAGCTGATGAGACTACGATATTCTGACTTTCTGCCTCTGTAAATCATTGAAAATATTGGTCGGGACGGGCAGATTTGAACTGCCGACCCCTCGCACCCCAAGCGAGTGCTCTACCAGGCTGAGCCACGTCCCGACGATCACGTTCAAAAAAGAACGCAGGGTCTGACACAGTTTACACCGGCATCGCGACCCCAAACACATCTCACTGATTTTCTACGCAGACGGCGGAACATATTCCTTCGGCATGGCAGAGCCTTCGCCGAAGAAGAACTGGTTCATCTGCTCCACCAGAAATTCCTGCGCCTCGGGGGTCCACGGCTGCAGGCGATATTCATTCAGCAGCATCTTCTGTCGCTCCAACCACTCGCCCCAAGCCTGTTTGGAGACGCTGTGATAAATCTTGTTGCCGAAATCGCTGTCGAAAGGCGGCTCGTCAAGCCCTTCCATTTGCGTCTTATACTTCGCGCATTGAACCATGTGTGCCATGCTCGTCCACTCCCATAAAGTTTTCATCTCCAGTGTACGGTGTTACGTCAAATCGGTGTATGCGGGAAGCCGGCGTAGCGGACGAACTCAGATCGCCGATGTAGTGTCCGCTTGTTCTAAATAAATTTTGGTGTAATCGAGATAGTTTTTGGCGTACACCAAAATCATTTCGCGGTCGGCATCGGAAAGCTCGCGTCGCTGTTTGCCTGGAACTCCAGCCCACAGCGTGCGTGGCGGGACAATTGTGTTTTCAGGAATTACCGCGCCTGCAGCGATGATCGAGCCTTCGCCGATGCGCGCATTGTTCAGGATCACGACGCCCATGCCGATCAAACACGCATCTTCGACGATGCAACCGTGGACCGTGGCGTTATGGCCAATCGTGACCCAATCGCCGACGATGACGGGATAGCGATATCGCATTCCATGGAGTACGGAACAGTCCTGCACATTGGAGTTGGCGCCGATACGGATGGAATGGACATCGCCGCGCACCACGGCGTTCATCCAGATGCTGGAATGCTCGCCGAGTGTGACATCGCCGATGATTTGCGCGGAAACATCCACATAACAGGACTGCGGAATCACGGGAGATTTGCCTTGGTAGGAACGAATCATAAGCTGGTGCGGAATTTTCCCTTCATGGCGATCCACATCTCTTCGCGCTTCGTCTGAGGCACCTGCTTCATTTTACGCGAGGCTGGAAGGCGGCATTGTCCGAGAGAGAGAGTCAGGAAAAGCCAAAGGGCGAGCTTTTGGAGCGAGGACGGGCGGTTGGGGCGGCGGTTACGCGCCCAGGGGTGAGACGCCGGTGTTGCGCGTCCACCGCAATCGCTCCAGCCTGAGCGTGATTGCGACGGTGACCAACAAGGGGCAGATGCGCTGGAAGCTCTTCCCCGGCGCGTTGCATGCGAAGGTCCTGATCGGCTTCCTGAAACGGTTGACCCGCCACGAGCGGAGAAAGCTCTTCTTGATCTTGGACAATCTGCGTGTCCATCACTCGCAGTTGGTCAAACAATGGCTGAAGGCCAATGCCGACCTGAAGCAAAAGGTCACCACAACCTCCCCGGCAAGAACCAAGACGGCCCTGACAAGGACCGCATCCTCTTCGCTCCGCAGTATCCAGAAGCAGCCGCAACGGGTGCAGCGCTACTTCCTCCATCAGCATGTCAGGTACGCCGAATGAGTATGACTATTTCGGGCCGAAGCAATAATCGTCATGAGAAAGCTGTTGCTGTAAACCTGGTGCAGGTCGTTTCGATCTGCGCTTAAATCAATCAAACACAGTACCCGTCCTGCTTCACCCTCGGCAGGCGATTCCTTCTATACTGTAAAAGTCTTCCGACCGCTCCCGCCTCTTGGGCATACCCTGGCGGTTGCGGCGGCGTTCCATGTGCAGGAAACAGGCAGGAACCAAGGGCATAGCTGGAAACGGCTACGCCTCCCGCGATCTGAGACAACATTTGGATCGCATTGGAAAGGAAGCTCGGCGACGGTTGCACCCTGCGCTACGTCCAGGTGCCTCTGTCTGTTTGCTCCCTTCAGGCCTTTTCCCGCATTTCAGATTGGTAAGGAAATGGCCGCGACCTCTACACATCCCGATGTCCGCTCGTTATCCGTTTCTTCACGCTTAACGGACAAGCACGGCCGCGCCATCACCGATCTGCGCGTCTCCGTCACCGACCGTTGCAACTACAAGTGCATCTACTGCCGCACTGGCAATGAAGGCGCGCAGTATGCTGAACTTCCCATTGCCGACTATCTCCGCATGGTGCGCGTCTTTGTTTCGCTGGGCATCGAAAAGATTCGATTAACAGGCGGCGAACCGCTATTGCGCAGGGGCCTCATCGACATGATCTCCGAGTTGGCACAGATGCGGACCGCTTTTTCCGTGGAGGGCGTCCCACTCGCGTCGGGCGCGGGCCGGCCGCTGGACATTGCCCTGACCACCAACGGGCATCTGCTACAGGAGTTGGCGCAGCCGCTGCAAGACGCGGGACTGAACCGCATTACCGTCAGCATGGACGCTATCGATCACGAGAAATTCTCGCGCATCACGCGTGTGCCCGACAGCTTCAACAGAGTCCTTGCTGGGGTTCGTGCTGCCAAACGCGTGGGCCTCGATCCGGTGAAAATCAATTGCGTGCTGTTGCGCGGATTTAACGAAGACCAGATCGTCGAATTTGCAAAATTCTCGCGCGATGAAGGCGTGATCGTGCGCTTCATTGAATTTATGCCGCTGGAAGAGGATCGCGTCTGGACTCCGGAAGTGGTGGTCCGCATGGAGGAAATCCTGGCCGCTCTCAACACCTTCCAGCCGGTAGTACCGCTGGCCGCCAAAGTCGTCAGCGAGACCGCCCTGCGATACACATTCCAGGATGGCGCAGGCGAAATCGGCATCATCGCACCCGTGTCACATCCTTTTTGCGGACACTGCAGTCGGGTTCGCCTCACCTCCGACGGCAAGCTGCGGACGTGTCTGTTTTCGCAATCCGATCACGACCTGTATGGCGTACTGCGACGTGGCGGAGATGACGGCACACTGGCAGAATTCATCCAGCGCACGGTCGACCGGAAAGAAGCTCGACACCACATCGGGGAGCCGGACTTTCTAAAACCTTCGCGCAGCATGGTGCACATTGGCGGATAGACGGAATTTCGGATCGTTGAGCAGTAAATTCCCGCATTCCACCGGCTGCGGTAGAATGCTGCCATAGCTATGGGTCTAGATTGTCCCTCCCCTGCAGCGCGAACAATACCTAGGCGCGCACATAGCGAGCCCACCGAAATACGCTGACAGAAGGGGTTCTGCTGATGAAAACAATTCGCTTTCCAGACGGGCAGCCGGCGCTGGAGATTCAGACTTTTCACGAGGTCGCGCGCGCCCTGACTTCGTCAGTCGATCTGACCGGCATACTGAACGGCATCATGCAGCAGATGACGCGTTTTTTTAATCCTCAAGCGTGGTCGCTGCTGATTGTGGACGAAAAAAATCGTCAGCTATATTACGGCGTCATCTCTGGGGGCCAAACGGAAAAACTACGTAACAAACGCATTCCTCTGGGCCAGGGTATTCCCGGCTGGGTCGCGCTTCACGGCGAGCCGATGATCCTGGCCAGCGTTCCGGAAGACCAGGAACTACCCGACGAACTACTGGAGAACAGCGGCCGCGTCGAATCCATCATTTGTCTTCCGCTGCGGGTGCGAAACCGCACTTACGGCGTGCTGCAACTGGTCAATTGCCACCCGGAAAACATGGATAACCATGAAATTTTTTTCCTCCATGCGCTCTGCGACTATGCTGCCATCGCCGTTCAAAATGCGCGCGCATTTGAGCAAATTCAGCAACTTACTATCACCGACGACTGCACCGGGTTGTTCAATGCGCGCCATCTCTATGAGCGACTCGATCGTTCGCTGGAACGGAGCCGACGCAGCGGCAAACCTGTGAGTCTGATCTTTTTCGATCTCGATCATTTCAAGCTGGTCAACGACACCTATGGCCATTTGAAGGGTAGTCGCCTGCTGGCTGAGATCGGCGATATGGTGCGCGACAGCCTGGGCCTGATTGAAACCG
>JAJZCA010000312.1 GCA_021798735.1 Acidobacteriota bacterium
GATCTCCGCGCACACAAGCTGCGCAACGTGCTCGACTAGCTGCCCAGGGACGACAAGCCTGGGGTCAAAAGCGTGCTGCGGGCGGCCTGGAAACTGGACACGGACAAGGACATCGCGCGCATCAAGAAGCTGGCCGCATTGCTGGAGCAAAAGTATCCGCAGGCGGCGGCCAGTCTGCTGGAAGGCCTGGAGGAGCGTTTCACCGTTAACCGGCTCAACATCCCGCCGGCGCTGCACCGCTGCCTGGCCACCACCAACATCATCGAGACCCCGCGCGCCGGAGTACGCATCCTGACCCGCAGTGTGACCCCCTGGCAGAGCGGCAAGAGGGTCTTGCGTTGGATGGCTGCGGTCTTCCTCAGAACCGAGAAACGCTTCAAACGCATCATGGCGTACAAGGACCTATGGGCGCTGGAACGATCCTCAACCCCACTGCGGCTGCCAGCAAGAAGGTCGCGTAGTAACATCAACTTGACCGCCGCTCGCCACCTCCAACTGGAAGCGGGGCATGCTCGCGAACCGGCCATTCTTCCAGTTTGGGAATGGGGTATGGCTCGATTGCCGAAGCTCAGAGATCAGTTTTCTCACGCCAGATCGGCGAACCAGGAGCGTCTCTACTAATTCTTCGAGTAGGTACAGATCCTCCCAATACCATTCCGGTGGAACCGTTCTAGCAATCTTCCACAGCACGTCAGGGCTGAACTGTTCGATTCGAGTCAACCAAGGCTCAAAACTATCCCAGTCAGTTACTACGGAATAAACACTCTTACGCTCGAACACTCCCCGCTGTGGCATATCCTGGAATGACCACTCGCCCGCATTGAAGCAAAACCCTTGATCAACAAATACAGCGCTATACTGTTTCGCTCTTGCTGTGCGTTGAAAGACTGCCTGGCGGCGGTCAGCATTACTTGTCCACTTGTCGAAGGCGAGCATGCCTGCAAACTCCTCAAGATTCCGGAGGCGCTGGAGTTGCTCCTCGGGCAGGATATCGATAGCTTGCCCAGGCATCAACGTACCCGACCAGCTACTTCCGAACTGTAAGCCACTTGAGCAGATCTCGCGCCACCCTCGTCCATGGTCGATGAATAAGTGTGGATTGCTTTCAATTAACTCTTGGGTGACATCAATGATTGCGCTTTTGGGTACAGACAGCCCAATAGATTCGGCAATTCGCGTCGCCATCAACTCGTTCGCGAGAGTCTTCAAGTGTTGTGGATTGTTCTTAAACTTGACAACCCAAAGGCGACCGTCATCCCCTAACATCAATTGACTTTGAGAGCCGCCGTGCATCCTCCGGAGAGCATGAATCGCCTTTATGGACGACGTCGAAAATGGAGCTAGCCGACCCCTATGATTCTGGGCATTCTCGCTGTCTGGCAGTCGTCTTTCCAGTGGGTGGAAGCAAGACCCTTGAAGGTCGAGGTAATGTGCATTTGCAAGACCTGCATTTGCTTTCCGAGAATGAAACCGGTTAGATCGGGGATCGAAAGGAGGGTGGGAGGCCGACGCGCTATGATTAGCTTGCGTATCGCAAGGAGGTCTGTCGTTAAACACAATTGTTCTCCGAACTGCTCTGCTGGAGTAGGAACAGGATTCCTGTAGCTCGAATCTACTCTGCGTCACTAAAGAGCGCAAGCTCAGGCAGGCGGGGGGCAGTTCTCATCATTATTTGGCCTCCTCAGCAGAATCTGTGGGCGGTCTCCGGTTCGGGTAGCCGTCCAAGTGTGTGATACATAGCGAGTTCGACGCCTTTGTACGTTCGAAAACCGTAGGATCGTCTGGTCACCACTCGGCATTTGTTGTTCATTCCAACCTCCCGAAGTTCCACCAAACTCCAGTCCTGGCTTGCTGCACGGACCCGCACTATCCAGCACCGAAGTGCATCAGGACGCAGAGCAAGAGTTTGGTTGGGCTCATTCGACACGCTTCTCATCGGGCCTTTCACCGCGGCCGAAAATGCTTTTTCCGCGTCCCTTGAGAGCGATTCCTTGCTGGCAGCCATCATCTGCGGGTCCGCAGTTACAGCGGACGATGCAACCCTTTCAGGACCAAGTGTGACAATCCAACACAAATCCTTGTCGTGGGTGCTAAGGACACAGCCGAAGAGCTACCATTGGAATTCCCCTATCAAGCACGCAGAATTGTGCTGCACGAGAAAAGGTGCGCCTATGAAAACGAATGTCACATTGAAGAGTGAAAACGATCTCCTACGGGAAGCGCGGGTTGTCGCGGCCGAGCAAGGCACATCCATCAGCGCCTTGCGCTCAACCCGGTTGGAGCAGTCCGTGCGCGAGCGCAGAAGATACCACCAGGCGCGACAACGCGCTGTGGCGCGTCTGCGGGCGGGCTTCGACCTGCATTGGTCGCCCTCTGGCTCACGAGATGAGTTGCATGAGCGATAAATATTTCGTAGATACCAATATCTTGGTGTACGCCCATGACCGTTCGGCCGGAATCAAACACGAGCGTGCGCAAATGCTGGTAGAAGAACTTTTGGACTCGGGCCGGGGTGTGCTGAGCACGCAGGTTCTGCAAGAGCTATGTATCAACCTTCGCCGCAAAGTACGGACTCCTGTACCCATGGAGGAAGTGCGACTGCTCCTGCGCGATTACGCAACCTGGGATGTCATCATCAACAATTCTCAATCGGTCCTGGAAGCCCTGGATCTCGAAGTGCGTTACAGGACTTCCTTTTGGGATGCATTGATTCTTTAATCTGTTGAGAGTGCTGGTGCGTCGATTCTTTACTCCGAAGACTTGGCAACGGGGCAACCGTAGGAGTCAATCCGGATTGTGAATCCATTGATGAACCAGGCACGCACCAGTCCATGACTGGAAGGGTTTGTAGATTGGGCTGCTTGGCCGCTGCCAAAATCTCTACCAGCGAGATCATGGAGCGGATCGACGACCGGGAAGACTGCGAAGAGGTCCGCTTTATCGCACTCGGCAGGGTCGATACAGAGGTCGATCGGGTGGTGTTCACCTGGCGCGGCGAAAACTCCATCCGCATCATCAGCGCCCAGAAAGCGAGCAGAGATGAACGAGAAATCTACCATCGTGCGGCACTCCCTCAGCGAGATTCGAGCCATGCGCGAACGCGGCAAGGATAAGACCAGTCCCGCTGCGCCCGAAGCCGAGTCTCTCGGTGCGGGCTTCTGGAAGAGCGCCCGCGTCGCCGTGCCGGGAGGCAAGACTTCCGTTCATCTTCTCCTCGACAGCGATGGAGTGGAGTGGTTCAAGGCCAATGGAAAGGGTCGCCTTACCCGCATGAATGCCGTCCTCAAGGCATACGTCCAGGCTCAGAAACACTGAGTTCAGCTTGAGTTTGCGGCAGTGCGGCGATTCGCACCAGATGGCAATATTGCACCAAAAAAGAAAATGGTGTAGAGTGCAAATATGAGAATGACCGTCAATCTCGATCCGGATGTGTATAGCTTTACCTCTGCCTATGCAGGTGCGAAGGGCATCACGTTGTCCGCTGCGATCAGCGAACTGCTCCGCCGCGCCGAAAAAGTGCCGGAGCCGGGAGGCGATTCGCCCAGGCTGAGAATGAACGAGCATGGGTATCTCGTAATCGCCGGAACCGGCGATGTGCTCACCCCGGAGATGGTGAAAGAAGCGGCGGAGGATGAGCTTGTCTAAGGCCCCTCGATACCTGCTTGATGTGAATGTCTTCGTTGCACTCGTATCCGAAGATCACATTCACCATCAGATCGTGACAACGTGGTTCAATACCCCTGGCCTTCGGTGGGCTATATGCCCGTTTACGGAAGCCGGTTTTCTGCGCAACGCCACTGCACCCCGGCCCGGCCAGATCACGATGAGCGAGGCCACGGCAGTTCTCGCTAGAATGGCACAGCAGCCGGGGTATCACTACGTGCCCATCGCTGCCGACTGGCCGACGCTATGCAGCCCTTTCTTTACCCGGCTGTATGGCACCAAGCAGGTCACGGACGCCTACCTGTTGGGGCTGGCTCTACGCGAGGGATTTGTCCTGGTCACGATGGACAAAGCAATCCCTCACCTGGCAGGCAAGGAGCACGCCCAACACGTCCTGCTGCTGGAAGAAAAATAACCGGTATCCGGCGTATTTTGCGGCCTGCGAGCAAGTACGCTGCTGGCGCAGCGGGAGAAATTCCGAAACGTCACCACCCAAACTCATCTTCGACAGCAATAATTTGGAAATACTGCTTTATCAACAGTTTATGATTTCAAGAATGGCGTAGTGACACGCCTCGCCTTGGTTCCGAGCGGAGAGGCTGTGCTCAGCATGAGCGCAGCACGGGCGGCAGAGCCACGCCGCATTCTAACGTCCCGAAAGTCCACCAAACTCAACGGGTGGGTTGCTGCACTGAGTCGCACTGTCGAGCACCCAAACGCATCCGGACGCACAACACGAGTTTGGTTGGGCCTATTCGA
>JAJZCA010000313.1 GCA_021798735.1 Acidobacteriota bacterium
TCCAATCAGGACGGAAAAGAATGCTTCTACGCTGTAGGTCAAGGCAACCGTGCCGTGAAACCATGCCAGAGGCGACAGCAGGAAAAGGACTCCGGCGAACTGAGCAGCGCGGACTCCAAACCACTCTTGAGCCAGTCGGTATATGACCGGGACGGTTCCACAGCTGGCAAGAATACTCAGGATGACGAGTGCGAGGTTGGCATTTTGAAGGGGAACGTTTAGCAGGCGCCCCAGGCATATGTACAGAAAATAGCCGGGCGGATGTGGCTGGTACACGCGAGGGTCGAAACGGGCCATCCCCAAGGCGAAATTTACGGAGTCGATGTCATAGAGATAGCGGCTTCGGAAGGCAAACCGTGTCGCAGCAACTGCGCCCGTGAGAAGTGCAATATCCAGCCAGCGCCGCGAGACCATACCCGAAAGCCAGCAAGTAGAGTGCCAAGCTGGGTTGTGAATGCAGATTGTGCCGTCCGTGTTGATGACAGTTAGTCTATTAACTATCTAGAATGCATTACCTCAATTACTAAAGTTTTCTCGACATCCCCCCCGAGCCCCTGCTATCAATACATCACTCCACGAAGAGCTGACGTGAGAGTTCTGGATCTGCCGCCCCCCCGCGGTAGTTAAGAAGGTCCAAAGGAGAGGTTTCCAACCCTCAGGGAACCGAAAATAATTATGATACGAATTGCACTTTACTCAGAGGATCGCAAGCTGCAACAACTTCTGTCGTCGGCCTTGGGAAAAGAATTTCATATCCAATTAGAACAGGACGAAGAAGCGATCCATCGATCTTTCTCGGCAGGCGAATGTGACGTTGTCGTCCTCGACCTTGATAGCAACCAGACGTCTCTACAACAGCGCATTGCCTGCTCGGAACGTCTGGTCGGATTGAAGATTGCCCCCATCGTTTTGGCTGATGATGGGGTCCGTTCCGCAGCCCTTGAGTTAATACATAAGGGCGCGCACGGTTATTGCCGCAAGCCGCCTTCCATTGTTGAACTGAAGGCGATGCTGCGCCGCGCCCACGAGAGTTCTTCGCTGAAACGCAAGCTGGAAGCCGTGCAACAGCAACTGGAAGCTGTCAGCAGCTGTGATCGATTGATCGGATCAAGCCCGCAAATTCGCCAGGTTTATGACTTGGTGCGCCGCGTCGCCAGCATCAACACGCCGGTGTTGGTCACGGGCGAGAGCGGCACCGGCAAGGAATTGACTGCCCGCGCAATCCATAACCTGGGCAATCGCGCTGGGCAACCTTTTGTCGCAGTCTCTTGCGGAGCCATCCCCGAAACGTTGATCGAGGCTGAATTGTTCGGGCATGAAAAAGGCGCGTTTACCGGCACGGTGGGCATGCGGCAGGGCTATCTGGAACAGGCGGGTGCAGGCACGTTGTTCCTGGATGAAATCGGCGAACTGAGCCTGAGCACTCAGGTCAAGCTACTGCGTGTTTTGCAGGAACGCGAATTTAACCGCCTCGGCAGTAGTCGGCTCATTCCCTTGCGAGCGCGCGTGGTTTTCGCAACGCACCAAAACCTGAGTGAAATGGTCGCGCAGGGGACGTTCCGCCAAGACCTTTTTTATCGCATCAATGTGATGAGGATCGACGTTCCGCCTCTTCAGGAACATCCGGAAGATATCCCGCTGATGGCCATGCATTTCCTGCGGATGTACTCCGAGATGCATGGAAGGAACATCGAGCAAATCGATCCTTGCGCGATGGGCTTGCTGCAGGCATATTCATGGCCTGGAAATGCGCGCGAATTGGAGAATGTAATCCAACGGGCCATCATCGTTGCGCGAGACGATATCATTTGTCCGGAAGATTTGCCGGAAAACATCCAGGAAGAGAGCGTTGTCAATATCGCCGATTATCGTCCGTCCGGATCGTTCGAGCGGCAACTTCGCGACTACAAAATCAAACTGGCAGCCGCGGCTGTGCGCGAGAACCAGGGGAACAAGACGCTGGCGGCCCGCAGTTTGCAAATTTCGCGCGCCTATCTCCATCGTCTCATCCGGCTCGCCGAAGAAGAGCCGTTCCCTGAACGAGAGGGCCAAGAGGTGGGGACCGCTTGACCACAGCGCCAGCGATGCGTAAGCACGCTGCAGGCTCCTCACCCATAGGTGTCACGCGAAGGGTGTTTTCCTTTCCGGTTGCCGTGGCAGGCCTCCTGTCAGTCCTTGCTGTGCTGTCCGTGCGCTCTCGTTTCGACGACCCCGACATGTGGTGGCACCTGAAAACGGGTCAAATTATCTGGACCACCCGCACGATTCCGACGACCGATATTTTTTCCTATACGACAAATCACCACGCCTGGGTTCCGCACGAATGGCTCTCCCAGGTGATGATCTATAGCGCATATAGATTCGGCGGATATTCCGGCTTGATGTTTTGGCTATGTTTTTTCACTGCGGCGATCTTCGTCGCGGGCTACGTCTTGTGCTGTATCTACTCCGGCAATGCCAAGGTATCTTTTGTTGGCGCGATGACCATTTGGTTCTTTGCGACCACCGGGCTCGCGATACGACCCCAGATGATAGGGTACTTTTTGCTGGTCGTCGAACTATTGCTGCTCCACATCGGGCGCTCGCGCAATCCGCGATGGTTCTTCGGGTTGCCGCCGCTGTTTGCGGTATGGGTCAACTGTCATGGATCGTTCTTCCTTGGATTTTTATTGGCGTGGATCGTTCTCGCCTGCTCCTTCTTCGATTTCCGCATGGGTTTACTGGTGTCCGAGCGTTGGGTCTCGCATTCTCGCAAGATGCTGATCGTAGCGCTGTTGTTTTCGCTGGCCGCGCTGTTCCTCAATCCAGTGGGCGTAAGGCAGGTTCTATACCCTTTATCGATCACCTTCCGTGAACCCATCAATGTAGGCAACGTGCAAGAATGGCTGCCGCTTACGATGACCAGCACTCGCGGCCTTGGCCTTCTGGCTGTACTGGGATGTATTCTTCTCATCCTCATGGCACGACAGTCTCAGTTCTTCTTGGATGAACTGCTCCTGCTGGCCGCCGGCACATGGCTTGCGATGAGCCATCGGCGCATGCTCTTCGTGTTCGGAATCCTGGCAGCGCCCATTCTTTCGCGCCTGCTTGCGCCCTTGTGGGATGGGTACGAGGCCGACCGGGATCGTCCTCTGCCAAACGCAATCTTGATGGCCGCTTCCCTGCTTGTCCTTCCGCTGGGATTTCCGAACCGTCAAAATCTCGCGGGCCAGGTCGAGGCCGGAAGTCCGGTCAAGGCAGTCGAGTTTATACAGCGTCGCCACCTTTCGGGACCGATGATGAATGACTATGTCTACGGAGGATATCTCATCTGGGCTGTGCCGAATCATCCGGTCTTTATCGATGGAAATGCCGATGTTTTCGAGTGGTCCGGGGTCCTGGCTCAATTTGGAAGGTGGGCAATGCTTCAGAGCAATCCAAATATTCTTTTGGATAAGTACCGCATCAATTTTTGCGTGCTGGCTCGAACCTCTCCCATGGCGCACGTGATGCCGCTCTTGCCCAACTGGAAAACTGCCTATTCCGACGACATGTCGATGATTTTTGTGCGAACTTCGGAAATAAGCCGACCTGCCCAAAGCCCAACAGCGCTATCTCGCAACTAATGAGTGGCCGTTTCGCGCAATGGTCTCCGTATGGTCTTGCGCTTAACCGTTAGTTGCGAATGCCGTGCTGCTTCTTAAATTTCTTTTGCGCTTTCTTCTGCTCTTTCCGCTTCTTCTTTTGTTGCTTCTTCTGCTGCTTCAAATACTTTTTCCTCGAGTTAGACGATTTGGTCTTCCGTTGCGAGGCGTCGCCCGAGACCTGGATGAAAGCGACGGCTGGGCGCTGAATCCACGTGAGCGCGACATGATCGAAGGTGCAATTCGCTCCGAGGTCGAGGCGGTCAATCCGCTGCGGCAGGCCTCGTTCATGGATGCCGTCGGTCGCCAACTGGGCGGTCAGGTTGTAGTCGTAAGCGCTCGATTGATGCGCGGGCTGGCGCTGGGTCAGATTGCGATACGTCGTGGAGTCGACGGCCAGCCTCGGACCGTCATACTGCTGTGGATCGCCGCGATAGACGCCGATGCCGCGGGTAAATTCCTGCCCGTGGCAGAGCGCGGCAAGGGAAAGACCAAGCAGAACACTACGTTTCACAAGGTGGATCCTTCTTTCGGCAGAGTTAGCGGAAATTTGCATGAACCTAAAAACGGCAGTCGAAATGCGTCAGAATGGTCAACTGGTTCAAAGCAAAAGCGATTGCAAACATTGAGGATTTCACCGTTTTGTTCAGATGCGGAGCAGTGCAAAGTGCCACTGCAACAACCCCTTGCCGCTCCCCTACACTTGTAACTGCCTTTTTTAGGAAGAATTGTACCACCCTGGCAGAGTTGTGCGTTGCGCCCTCTCCTGTAGAAGACAAAT
>JAJZCA010000314.1 GCA_021798735.1 Acidobacteriota bacterium
GTTTTAGATCGCGTCACGCAAAAGACAGGTGGCTACATCCCTCCGGGCCTGGATGGGCAACATGGGCAGGACTGGGGAAATATGCTTGCTGTATACCCGGGAATTATCCTGTCTCCGGATGATTCAATGGTGATAGCAACACTGAAGACAACGCGCGCCAAGTATAAAGAAGGCATTATGACCTATGGCGACGGCGAATATCTGCACGACTATTTGGGATTCAGCAACACGCAGACTGAGCTTGTGCGAGGCGAGCAAGAGTTGGCCGTAGAGGATTTGTATGCGGAGCTAGTCCACACCAGCTCGACACATGCCGGATTTGAAACTGATATTCGGGCATGGGGAGACAGGGACTTTAACAGCAACTTGTCGCCACATGGCTGGTTTGCCGCTAGGCTGCGCATCTGTATGCGGAACATGCTGGTGCGCGAACAGGGACGAGACCTTCATTTGTTGTCTGCTATCTCGCCTGCATGGATCGGGCAAGGAAACGACATCCAGGTGGACCGCGCTCCGACAAATTTCGGCGTGGTGACATTCTCTCTGAAATCCATATCGGCCAGTCACGCGGAACTGAACTTTCACGCTTCGTTCGTCGATCCTCCCCAGCACATCATCCTGCATTTACCATGGTTCATGGAAACAACAAGGCTGTTGGCCGACGGCAAGAGTATTCCCATCACAAAGGATGAGGTCGTACTTCCCTTAAAGTTCAGCAGTGTCAGCATAGATTGGAGAAGGAGGGCTGATAGCAAACCATTGAGTTATGACCACGCAGTCGCGCAATATAGAACAGACTACGCCACTCGGTATCAACGATTTCTGCAGAAGGGTCAGCAATAAGTCGAGAATATAGCTGGATGCAGTTTTGTCGAATCGGCAGATCTACTCTCGTTAGAGCGACACTTAGAGGAATAACCTAAACATACGAAAGTGAGCTATCCCATCTGCTTAGTCTGGCCGAGTGAGAGCGCTTTTAGTGTGACCTTAGCTGCAAATTCCACGGAGGAACAAGTGATGATTTCTCGCCGAGGATTTATGGGAGGGGCGGCGGCAGTGTATTTGACATCCTGGCAGAGACTGAACGCGGCCATCGGCTGGCCTGGAAAGCTCGCGATTGGACGCTCTCAAGCTGACGGCACTGCGTCGACTACTTCGACGCGAATCGGGAACTTTTACTTTCAGGCTCCCAATGGCATCGCCTTCATCCAGGACGATGCGGCCGCTTTCGTCATCAACCCGGGCGGTTCATATAATGCGGGAACCGTCGCGCCGGATGACTCTTTTCACAAAGTCATCTTTTCACCGGCAACGGCGACACCGCATCTGCGGCATCTCGTGAGACCCGGAGAAGCCGGTTTGGCCAGTCTGCGTCGGGTGGAATTTCGATGGTCGCGGATGGGAGATGTGATCGTAGGTCGCCTTGTCTCTGCATACCCTGGCGAGATAAGTTTCAGTCTCAGCGAAAACTGGCCGGGATTCAGCAGTGAGTTTTCTGCTGAGGGCAATGGAGTGAAGGGTGTAGCCAGTCTGGCGAATGGAAAGACAGTGACGTGGAGACTGAAGACCCAACCGGCAGTCAAGTCGGCGGATGCTACACAATTCACTGTGGCACTCGGAGGGCCGAAAGAGCCGACGTACCTGGTGGCGGGATTCGGAGAGCTGCCTTCGTTCGAAGGAATCGATGATCGACTCGCCGAGGCAGAAAGAGCGTATGAAGAACGGCGTCCAAAAGCACAGGGCCCATCGGGCGACATTCTCGCCGCGATTGCGGACAATCTGAACAACTCACGGATTTATTCGAGCGACAACCAGATGGTTGCGATCAGCGTCTCGCGCACATTTGGCGTGCAATCCCCGAATGCCTGCCCTTACTTTTGTTGGGACAGCTTCTTTAGCGGGCTTCTCGCCAGCCTGAACGACCCAGAGATGGGGCGCCAGACCGTGCGCGCCATCCTTTCCTATCAGAGCGCCGAGGGCCTGGTTCCCAATTACGCCCATTGGAATGATCGAGGGATCAGTCAAGATCGTTCGCAGCCGCCGGTGGGCTCGATGTGCGTGTGGAAGATGCATCAGTACTGGCCGGACATCAAATTTCTGCGCGAGGTGTATCCCAGGCTGGCCTTGTGGCATGCGTGGTGGCTGAAGGCACGCAATGCCAGGAACGACGGGCTGCTGCAATGGGGCAGCAGTACTGGCGTCCTGCAGAACGCCCAGTACGAAACCGGGTGGGACGATACGCCTCAATTCGAAGGCGTAAAGGGTGTGACAATGGTGGGTCACACCATGAACGCCTACGCGGTCGATCTTTGTTCCCTATGGGCCATGGATGCCCATTACCTGGCGCTGATCGCCGATGAGATCGGTAAGCCGGAAGATGCGAAGCGTTATCGCCAGGATGAGGCTGACATGAACGGCCGGATCAACGCAAAGCTTTGGAATGACGAGCTGGGAATCTATTGCAGCCGATTCTGGGACAAGGATGATGGCACGCCCGGCGACTTTCTGACGCGCCTGACGCCGGCCAACTTTTATCCGCTGATTTGCGGGGCACCTGACGCGAGCCGCGCGCAAAAAGTGCTGGCCGTGATGACCGATCCGGCACAGTTCTGGGGAGAATGGATCTTGCCGACCGTCTCACGTCAGGATCCGTTATTTCTCGGACAGACCTACTGGCATGGAACCATCTGGGGCCCAGTAAATTACCTGGTATTTCAAGGCGTGAAGCGGTATGCGTCGCCGGAACTGCAGGCCGCCTTTGCGCAAAAGAGCGTGCATCTCTTCATGGACAACTGGCTGGCGGATGGATATTGCGGTGAGAACTTTCTTAGCATCAGTGGAAGCGTCGGCGGCAATCACAATTACACGTGGGGCGCACTGATGTGCCTGGTTGGGGTCGAGTCGGTCATCGACATCGGCGACGATGGCGTTCCGAAAGCAGGTCCAGGCTATAACGAGCCTGTGGAACTGACGAATCTTCCTATCGGAGGAAAACTTCACCGCGTTTCCCTGCGCTTCGGAAAACCGGAAGTTACCATCGCGTCGTAGGTCGATCAATTGTCAGCGCAGTAAAATTCAGATTGCTACGAAGGTTCTTTGGTCGGTAGTTTCAGGCAGAAGGAGGAATTTATTTATGGGCGATAGAAACGACTCGATTTCTCGCAGGGAAGCTTTAGCACGGTTAGGCGGTGCTGCTTTAGGTTCCGCGCTGGCCCCCACTTTTTTATCGGCGCAGACATCTCCGACACCAACGCTCAGAGGAGGCGCCGGCAACCTCTCCTCCGAGAAACCCAACATCCTTTGGATTACCGGCGAAGGCGTTCCGTTGAAGGTGCTGAGTTGTTATGGGAGTACGCTTATCCAGACTCCCCACATCGACCGAATTGCCAACGAAGGAATGCGTTTCGAGAACAGTTTTTGCACGAACGCATTATGCGCTCCCAGTCGGGCCACGCTTCTAACCGGAAAGTACAGCCATCTTAACGGGCAGATTTCCAATGCAGGCACTACGACTGGCGGTCACCCCTCATTCGATGCTTCTCAGGAAACGATCGCAAAAATATTCAAGCGCAATGGATATCAGACGGGGATGGTGGGGAAGTGGCACCTGCCGGCCAACCCTGGGGAAACTGGGTTTGATTATTTCGTGTTCAAGCGCGGTGCCGGCGGTCCTTATTACGATCCCAACGGATATCTGCGCAATACCAGCTTAGGCAGCAACGTCATTCATGAAAAAAGCTATCCCGGCTACATCACCGACAATATGACGGATTTCGCGATCGACGGGATGCGCCAATTCAAGCAGCCGTTCTTCATGATGATGCAATTCTTCAACGATCATCGTCCGTTTGACCCCCCGCACAAATACGAACATCTGTACGACAACGTTCGCATTCCAGAACCCGGCACGTTCTACGATGACTATTCCATGCGCGCGGCCCCCGCGAGAGAAGCGAGGATGCGGATCGCGAATATGCCGGACTACAATCCGCCGCAAGACCTGACAGAGCGGCAGCGCAAACAGTGGAACTATCAGAAATTCATGCAGCATTTCCTGGGGACGCTGCGTTCCCAGGATGACAATATGGGGCGGCTGCTGGATTACCTTGAAAAAAGCGGGCTCGCGGACAACACCATCGTAGTCTACACAACCGACCATGGATTCTTTCTCGGCGACCATGGGTGGTTTGATAAACGATTCATGTACGAGCAGGCAATCCGCGTTCCGTGGATGATACGTTATCCAGGTCACATTAAACCAGGCAGCGTCAGCAAAGATTGGGTGGTGAACATCGATAATGCGCCCACAGCCCTGGATCTGGCTGGCTTGCCGATTCCCGACGATATGCAGGGCAAAAGTCTGAAGCCGTTGTTCCAGGGAAGCGCTCCGCCGGATTGGCAAA
>JAJZCA010000315.1 GCA_021798735.1 Acidobacteriota bacterium
GGAAGAGCGGAGAACCAAGATTCTACGAACGCATGAAGAGATGGCGGCGCATGCGCTGCGGGCGCTGGGCATCGCCATGAAGCCCATGCCGTGCAGCACGGTGATCGCAGACGAAGAAACCGGAGAACAACTCGAGCAGGGACTCACCTTCCTGGGCCTGGTCGGGATGATCGACCCGCCGCGCCCCGAAGCCAGAGAGGCGGTCGCCAAAGCATCGGCCGCGGGCGTTCGCACCATCATGATTACAGGCGACCATGCGGCCACCGCACTGGCGATTGCGCGCGACCTGGGCATTGCCGCAGCCAATGAAGTGATCACAGGAAAACAGTTGGCAGCGATGGATGTGGAGGAGCTGGCCTCGGCGCTGCGCCACGTCTCCGTCTTTGCGCGAGTCAATCCGGAACACAAACTGCGCATTGTTCGCGCGCTGCAGCGGAATGGCGAAATCGTTGCCATGACCGGCGATGGAGTCAACGATGCTCCGGCGCTGAAAGCGGCAGACATCGGCATTGCCATGGGCATCACCGGCACCGACGTGGCCAAGGAAGCCGCCGACATGGTGGTGACGGACGATAATTTTGCCACCATCGTGGCGGCGATCGAAGAAGGCCGCGCCCTCTTCGACAACATCCGGAAATTCCTGCGTTACCTGTTGACCTCGAATTTCGGAGAGATTCTGACACTCTTTCTGGGAGTGGTGCTGACGGTGCCGCTGGAAAGAGGAACCGGGAATAACCTGGTCCTTCCGTTATTGGCCGTGCAGATCCTGTGGATCAATCTGATTACCGATGGAGCGCCAGCTCTGGCCCTGGGGCTTGACCCTCCAACACCGGAGATCATGCGGCATCGTCCCTTTCCTGCCGGAAAAAACATCGTCGATCTCCCAATGATTGTGGATATCTGCCTGGTGGCGGCAGTGATGGCCGCCGGAACCTTGTGGGTATTTTTCTACGGCGTCAACGACGGAACCATGGAACTTCGCCGTTCTCTGGCTTTTACCACTCTGATCCTTTTCCAGTTGTTCAACGCACTGAATGCTCGCAGCAGTGTTGCCAGCGCCTTTCGCGGCATCTTCCGAAACCTGTGGCTTTGGGGGACAATTGCGATATCGCTCGCGTTGCAGTTGATGATTTTGGATGTACCGGTCTTTCAACGGGCGATGAGCGTCACAGCTATTTCGGCTGCGCAGTGGCTACTCTGTACCGTGGTGGCTAGCAGTGTTCTGTGGACTGTGGAAGTCGAGAAGCTGCTTCGCAGATTTCTAATGAAACAACATGGAGCAATTGCGCATTGAATGGAAAGGCTGGCAGACATGCAGAACGATATCGCGGGAACGGCACCGGTTCAGTTCACATGGAAAAGCATTTCTCTTTTCATTGTCACGCTTGGGATTCTCGCCGTCTGTCTGCTGATGCTTCGCCCCTTTATGCCCGCCATCGTGGGCGCAATTGTACTGGCCGTGGTTACGCGCCGCCCACATCGCTGGCTGCGCCGCAAGATTGGCAACCCAACGGGAACGGCCTCGATGGCGCTGTTACTCGCCACCCTCAGCATCATCGTGCCGTGTCTTTTTCTCGGGCAGATTATCGGCCAGTATGCCATCACGGCAGCTCGCCTGCTGCAGGGAGGCGGCGTCGAGCAGGGCGTGAGTGGGTTTTTGCAGCGGTATCCTCATCTCTCCTCAGCCCTGCAGCGCAGCTCTGAGGTTCTTTCTCTCAGTCAGGCTGCGCAGAAGAGCGCGGAATTTCTGGCCGGAAGCCTGGTCGCGATGCTCAGCGGCTCCGTCGCCGCGCTCACGCAAACGATCATCATGCTGTTTCTCCTCTTCTTCCTCTATCGCGACGAGGAGGTTGGCCTCCGCTTTCTTTACAACCTGTTCCCGCTTATCGATTCCGAAACCCATTCTCTGCTGCAAAGAATCGAGGAGACGATTCGCGCTACTTTTCTCGGACACTTCGTTGTGGCGGCGATCCAGGGCTTGGTCGCCGGGGTCATTTTTGCCGCTCTCGGAATTCGCGACGCCGCGATTCTAGGGGTGATTACAGCGATCGTCGCGATTGTTCCTTATTTCGGTGCATACGTGGTCTGGGCTCCGGTTGCCATTTACTTTGCCATGAGCGGCCACTGGATCAGGATGGCAATCCTGGTCGCTGTCGGATCGCTGGTGATCAGCACGCTGGATAACTTTCTGTACCCGATGCTGGTCGGAGCACAATTGCGACAGCATACTGTCTCCATCTTCCTGTCGCTGCTCGGAGGTATCTGGTTATTTGGAATCTCCGGACTGGTTCTTGGCCCGGTCATCTTTTCCGCAGCCGAATCGCTGCTGGAAATCTGGAAAGATCGACTGAATGGCGCCACGTGGATCGTAAAAGAAAACGACTGAGCCGGAGGGTCGAGCCCATTTGTCAAGTTATGCACTGGATCGTCGGCCGACCAGCTACGGTGAAGATTCCGAGGCAGTATTCTTATTTTGAGGCTGGCTCGTTCCAGAAGTACTGGATGGTTGGCAGGCGGGCAGGCGGACGACCCTGGCGGGCAGTCCATCCACTCTGAGCTGGCAATCGAGACGGGCATGATGCTGCGCCTGTTGCTGAGCCATGAGTTCGAATCTCACCCCGGTCTCCAGATTCTATTTTCCTTCAACTTCTGACTCTCGCCCATTGCGCTTGAACAAACTTGCTTGCCTGCTCAGGTGCTGGGCTCTCGAGTTATAGCTTTGCTGGTCTGACTATTTCGCTCCTACGGCCTAACGCTACATCAGTTGAGTTCGCGTCAGAGAATTTATCAATAGCAGAAATACACCTTATCCGCGGACGGAAGCGCCGGAGAAGGAAAGAATCGCATGGCCGGGTACCGGGATGCCGTAAAACTGAGCCGGGGTAAAGTGGCTCATCAGCAGCATGTTATCCAACGCTTCGCGAACTTCCTTGGTGGTCGGTCCCGATACGATGCGGTAGTCGTACACGCGACCCGTCTTGCTGATTGCGACTTCTACCAGTACTGGGTGCGCAAACGAACCACGAGAATCCGTTCCACCCACCGTATACAGAAATTGCGGACTGGTGGTGGCATCTGCCGTGGTCTCAGTGGCTGAAACCGGAATCGGAGCCCCGAGCGTGCCGATCATCAATGCCATCGCGCCCAGCAAAACCATCGCGGTGGCAAGACCGGCCGCGCCGCGCACCAATACCGGCGACAAAGTATTTTCCCAATAGAGCTGCCACGCATCGAGACGCCTGCGTGTCGTACGCGCTTTCTCTTGCGAAATGGCTACACGGAGCCGCAATCCAAGATCGGCCGGGGGTTTCGTCGGTCCAATGCCGGTCAGTACTCGCTGCAAGGTCCGCCACTCGGCAAATTCAGTGGTGCATTCCTGGCAGTCTTCAAGATGGCTGGCGATCGCGTGCATCGCGGCCCCTGACACGGCTCCGTCCAGGTATTCCGAAAACTGTGATCGTATCGACAGACAATCACTCATACTGCCTCCCCAAACAGACGACCCTCGGCTGGGCGGGTCGATCCAGAAGCGCCGCTGGCCGATACGCCATTCGTAGCGGCGCGGCCGGGCATGATTCCTTTGTTTTTTTTGACTTGGGCAATCAGCGGCTGCAATCGCACCCGCAACATGGCGCGTCCGCGAACCAGGCGGGATTTAACTGTCCCTAAATGTGCACCAAGAATCTCTGCAATTTCCTCATACGGCAAGCCTTCCAGGTCGCGCAAGATAACAACGGTCCGAAAAGGCTCGGGCAGTCGACGCAACTCGACTTCCACTTTGGCCCGAATTTCCTCGTGCTCTGTGAGTTCGTAGGGAGAGGCGTGTTCGTCGACCAGCATATCTTTCAGATAGGTCGATTTGCCTTCGCCGGATGCATTTGTCTCGGTCTCGATCGTGATTTCCCGACCGCGATGCCGCGACCACCAGCGGCGCTGATTCGATGCCTCGCGCAGCGCGATGCGATAAATCCAAGTACGCAGGCTGGAGTCTCCATGGAAACTGCCAATACTACGAAAAACTTTGACAAAAACATCCTGGGTAATGTCGGCCGCGTCGGAAGGATCGGTGAGCACGCGCGAAATTAAACTATAGATGGGAGCCTGATACTGAGAGATGAGAAGCGCAAATGCCTCTTCCGAGCCGGCTTGCAGCTCAGCGGTGAGGACGGAATCCTCCGCCCGTATTGCGATTCCAGCAGCCAGATCTCCCAACGCAGAAGCCGCGGACATGCGGTCACCTCAACCTTATCAGGCAAGCGGATTGTTCTCAAGCGCCACTCTCTTCCAATACAAGATGAGCCTGAAGGCCGGTATTGATTCCAATACAAGATGAGCCTGAAGGGTCGGTCATGCTGGGATGTGAACATCCGCATGCACGATGCAGAGAAGTTGAGTTTGGAG
>JAJZCA010000316.1 GCA_021798735.1 Acidobacteriota bacterium
GCGGTCGCCCGTACGTCGTTTTTAAGCAAAAGCCGAATCTCTCTGCGCCATGCACCGCTCGCGGGGGGGGGGCGGCTTTTCACTTTCCCCCACCCGCCGGAAATGTGCGCATCGCACTCATGCGTCGCGACTGCTAACGAATTGCATTCTCGCATTCGATTTTTCTTTGAATTTCTCGCGGAAATTTGTACAGTACTCTCTAACTTGCTTGCATCAACATAGGAAAGGATCGGCTTCGCGCCAGCGCACGCCCGGCGCGCCACAACACGAACGACAACGCGAAGTCCAACGACTTGAACGGCCACGTCTGAGCTTTATGGATAGGAGCACGCCATGTCTACAAATGCGGTCCCGGCGGAAAATCCGCTGCGGAAATTGTTTGAGGAAATCGTGTACGGCTGCTACAGCCAGACCTCCGAATTGAACGATGCCGAAATTGCCAGCTACGTCGCCGGCATCCTCACCGACTTTGCAGAAACCGAGCAACTCTATCGCATCCGCGACCGGCGCGGCCGTCCCCTGCGCGAAGTCAGCGACATGCTTATCGCCTCCGATCCGGTGTACGGCGATGCCTATTCGTTTCCCCGCGAGCGCGAAGTCCGCAAGCACATTGGAGATTTCAGCCTCTTTTTCGCCGGTATGTTCCCGGAGTCGGCCCAGTGGCTGCGCCGCAGCCAACAGGAAAGTCTCCAGGCGCTCAAGCGTGCCGGCAAGGAAAGCTACTACATCGTCTCGCAGTTCAATTTGTTTGAGTTTGAGCAGGAAGCGCCCCTGTTCGCGCGCCTCGCCGATGCCTTCGATGCCTGCGCCGACGGTTTGACGCAGGTGCGAAAGGAACTGGATCGTCGCCGCCTGCTGCCGCACAATGCGACCCCGCCGCCGAAGTTGCTGATGTAGCAAGCGGAGCAGAGAAGGACACCGGCGCATTTGAAACGGGCGGTACAATCTCAGCGACATAATTTTCATCCAACATTGTTTGCGCAACTGATACACATAGTCGTGTGGTTTCTCTCGCCGGCTTCGCGATGAAGTTGTCCGTCCGTCATCGAACATATGCGTTGCTACTGTAGCTTCTGCTGGCCAGCGCCAACCTGTGGGCGGGTCCGCCATTTCTAGCCGCCAGGAATCGTCGATCTGTCCCAGCCGCCTCTCCATCTGATACATCTATTCGTATGCCCATTCCAAGAGTTACCCGCAGGAATTTCCTGTCCACAGCCGCGTTCGGCTCCGCCGCGCTGGGCTTGTTGCCGCACAGCGCATCTGCGGAAGCGCCCAATAGTTCCAGGAGCGAAGCAGACTGGTTTCCCAGCCAGACCGAATGGGATTCGGCGTCCTTCAACAATCTGCTGCGTGCTCGCCGGACCGTCAAGCAGCTCTTTGACGTCACAGCGTCCGATGGAGACATGCTGACGGCCCATGTCCACAACGCTCTCACTGGACTGGAACGCGGTTTCGGCATTCCAAAGGAAAAGATTCTTGTGGTCGCCGCACTACGCTCGCACGCCACTCTTCTCAGTCTCGACGACTATGCCTGGAAGAAATATCAGCTCGGGGCCGGGTATAAGGTCAAAGATCCAGCCACAGGCAAACCGGCAGAACGCAACATCTATTTCGCCTCCACCCTGGCACCGGATGGCAAGTATGCGTCGGACAATCCCAACGATCCGCGCTCCATCGAATTGGACACATCGCTCCAGGCCATTCAACGCCGGGGAGTTCAACTGTTGTGCTGCCATGCGGCTGTCGAAGCTATAGCCGGCTATACGGTGGAGTGGCTCAAATTGCCGGTGAGCCAGGAAACCGTCGCGCGCGACTTGGTGGCCCATCGGCTGCCCGGAGTGCTTGTTGTTCCCAGCATGGTTTCCGCCATTCCGATGCTGGAGACGCATGGACGCTTTGCCTATCTGCGACTGTAAACCAAAACTACAGGATGTAGCGCGACAGGTCCTGGTCCTTCACGATGGAGGCCACCATGTGCTGCACATAGGCTGCGTCGATGGCAATGATTTTCTCCGTACCGTTGGCCCCTTCGCGCTCCACCATCGGAATGGTAGGTGAAGTCTTGTCTTCCGCAGCTTTGTCCGCGCCGGCGGCCAGGCTCAGTGTTCCATCGCTTCCGACCGCTTCGCCTTTTCCTTCCGCGGCCGCCCGGTTCTGCCGTGCCAGATCGGGCGCGTCGAAACTGATTTCATCCAGCACCCGCTCCATGATGGTGTGCAGACGGCGCGCGCCAATGTTTTCCGTCGCTTCATTTACGCGGAAAGCAAAATTGGCAATCTCCGCCAGCGACTCCGGCGAAAACTCCAGCTTCAATCCCTCGGTTTCCAGCAGCGCCGTCGATTGTTTCACCAGCGAGGACTTCGGCTCGGTCAGAATCTTGATGAAGTCTTCCACCGTCAACGATTGCAGTTCCACGCGGATTGGAAAACGTCCCTGCAGCTCCGGAATTAAGTCGCTCGGCTTCGATACGTGAAACGCACCCGCCGCAATAAACAAAATATGGTCGGTGCTCACCATTCCGTAGCGCGTGTTCACAGTCGTGCCTTCCACGATAGGCAGAATGTCGCGCTGCACGCCTTCGCGCGAAACATCCGGGCCATGCCCGCCCTCTCGCCCGGCAATCTTGTCGATCTCATCCAGAAAAACAATGCCGGAATTTTCCACCCGCTCCACCGCGACCCGCGTCACCTGGTCCATATCGATCAGCCGCTGCTCTTCTTCCTGCACCAGGTATTCAAACGCCTCGCCCACCTTCATTTTGCGCTTCTTGGTGCGCTGGCCAAAGATGTTCGGCAGAATGTCCTTCAGGTTGATGTCCATCTCTTCCATGCCCTGGTTGGAGATGATTTCCAGCGACGGTGTGTTGCGTTCGCGCACGTCGATTTCAACCATGCGTTCATCCAGTTTGCCTTCGCGAAATTGCGCTCGAAGTTTTTCTCGCGTGCGCTGGTAAGAGTCACTGGGGGCTACAGGCGCAGGGCTGGGAAACACGATGGTGTTATCGCTGCTTTCATCGACTCCAGAAATCGGCGTCGGGGCCGGGCCCGGTATGGGAGCTGGCACGGCCACGGGCGGCAGCAACAGGTCCAGCAGCCTTTCCTCGGCATTCAACTCCGCCTTGTCTTCCACCTCTTCCAGCTTCTCTTCGCGCAGCATGTCGATGGCGATTTCAACCAGGTCGCGAATCATTGATTCCACATCGCGCCCTACGTAGCCCACTTCAGTAAACTTGGAAGCTTCCACCTTCAAAAATGGAGAATTCGTCAGCTTCGCCAGCCGTCTTGCAATCTCGGTTTTGCCTACGCCGGTCGGCCCAATCATGATGATGTTTTTGGGCATGATGTCGTCCGCCAGCTCTGGCCCCAGCTTCTGGCGACGCATGCGATTGCGCAGAGCGATGGCCACCGCACGCTTGGCAGCGTGCTGGCCCACTACATATTTGTCCAGTTCCGCCACAATTTGCCGCGGCGTCATTTCATCCAGCGACAGCGCCTGGTCTTCTTCCACTCCAGGTAAATAAATGGCCATATCCACTCCTCGTTCTGCACCACAGCCTCCGGGGCCGCAGCCAGACAGGCCTATAGTTCTTCGATGGTAATTTGATCGTTGGTGTAAATGCAGATCTGGCCAGCAATGCGCAATGATTTTTCTGCAATCTCGCGCGCTGACAGTTCTGTGTTCTGGATGAGCGCGCGTGCCGCCGCCAGCGCATACGATCCGCCGCTGCCGATTGCCGTAATGCCTTCGTCCGGCTCAATCACATCGCCGGCGCCGCTGATCAAATACGTCTGATGCAGGTCCGCGACCACCAGCAGTGCTTCCAGATTGCGCAACATCTTATCGGTGCGCCAATCCTTCGCCAATTCCACCGCGGATCGGCCCAGGTTGCCGGCATATTGCTCCAGCTTGGCCTCAAAGCGGCTGAATAAGGAGAAGGCGTCCGCCGTCGAACCGGCGAATCCGGCCAGCACTTTGTCCTGATACAGGCGGCGAATCTTTCTCGCGGTATGTTTAATGACGCTCTCGCCCAGGGTCACCTGGCCGTCCGCTGCCATCACCACGCGATCGTTGCGGCGAACGCACAATACCGTCGTCGAACGAATTCTCGTTCGTTCAGGTCCAGTTCGCTGGCTGGAAGCGCTTCTGCGGCGGGAGACGGAAGAGCCGGGGGCGTCGGAGCGCACCTCCGGGTGCAAATTAGGTTCGAACATCGTCAACTACGATTATAAGGCAACTGTGTACCACTTTTACTCGAAGCTCTACCCACCCCAGGGCAATCGCATTTCAAAATAGCTCCAGTAAGCGGAACAGGTAGTCATCGTCCCAACCTGCGCGTTTGAACTTTCCTCTCAGCGAACCTTTTGATCCCTCTTTCTGCATGGCAT
>JAJZCA010000317.1 GCA_021798735.1 Acidobacteriota bacterium
TTCCGATCTGAAGCTTCAGCTCATTGACCAATGCGATATTGACACATCGATAAATATTCTCCAACAGCTTCGTCATCTCGGCCGCTGCCGGGCTGGAAACGCGAACAATCCGGTTGAAGATGTTGCCGTAAAATGCGGCTGCCAGGTCTCCGGACTCCTTCGTCGACGCTCCCACAACCTTGGGAATATCGCTGCGTTCCACCGTCACATTGCCCGGATCTTCGCGCTCCGGCGAATACGCGACATAAAAACATTTCGCCGGATCGAGACCCTCGCGGTAGCAACAAAGTCCCTCTGGATTGCCCGCCTCCAACAATGGAATCAGCACTTCTTCCGTGGTGCCCGGATAGGTCGTGCTTTCGAGAATGACCAATTGGCCGGCGCGAAGGTGTGGCGACAGCGAACGAGCGGTGTCTTCGATAAAGCGCAGGTCCGGCCCCTGGTGCTCGTCCAGCGGCGTCGGGACGCAGATGATAATCGCCTGCATCTTGCTGACTTCCGCATATTCTGCGCTAGCTTTGAATCCCGTCTCACGCAGTTGCACAATCTCTTCCGGCAGAATGCGTTGTATGTAGGAGGAGCCCGCGTTCAGCTTGTTGACCTTCGCGATGTCCACGTCAAATCCGGTCACCGGAAAACCGGCGCGGGCAAACAGCATCGCCAGCGGCAAGCCAACATATCCCAGACCCACGACACCCACCTGGCCCGTGCGATTCTGAATCGTCTGCATCAGCGAATCCACCATAGACTCCTCGATGGCCGCAGCTCCTGCGTGCTGGGGGGCTGCAGCGCTTTTCTCTTTCTTCAAATGTTCCATTGCAATTGTTTCTCCTCAGTTTTCCTTGGGCAAAATACCCTTTGCATCCAACAATCCCGCGTATATCTCTTTCATTCGCTTCTCTGCCCGTGCCAGGCTGAATCTCTCCACTCGCTGCCGCGCTACCTGGCCCAACTGCTGTCGCCGGGTTGCCGACCGTAGCTCCAGAATTGCCTCCGCCAGCGCCTCCGGATCGTCCGGTGGAACCAGAATTCCAGCCCCTTCCAGCGCTTCACGATTTCCCCCCACTTCGGTCGCGACACTTGCCAGTCCACTTGCCATATACTCCAGCAATGAGTTGGAAAATCCCTCTGCCAGAGAACTCAGCACGCCAATGTCCATTGCCGCCAGGTAGGGCAAAACATCTGTCTGCTGCCCGGCCAGGTGGATTCGATCTTCCAACCCGTAGTGTCGAATGCGTTCTACCACCTGAGCATACTGCTCTCCATCCCCCACCGCCAAAAATCGCATGCGCGGCTCTTTTTCCAGCACGATGCGCGCCGCGTCCACAAACTGATGGATGCCTTTGACCTCCCGGAAACAGGAAATGTTGCCGACCAGGATCTCATCCTCGGCTACTCCCAGCATCTGACGCGCATGGTCGCGCAGTTCATGTAACCGCGAGAACACAGCCAGATCGATGCCATTGTAGGCAACGTGCAATTTGCTTTGTGGCACGCCTTCCACGTCCCGGATGGTCTCCGCGGCAACTCGACTGTTTGCCAGGATGCAGTCCGTGAAGCGATTGGCCAAACGTTGAATCTGACGAATCACCGGCCCCATCCACTCATTTAAATTCCTGCGCGAGCCGATCACCACCGATACGCCAGCCAACCGGGCCAACCATGGCCCAATAAGATTGGCTTCGACAAAGAAGGTCTGTACCAGAGCGATCCGCTCACATCGCATCCAGCGAACCAGTTCCAAACATGAGTGCCACCCGGAAGCACGCAGCAGACTTCCAACACCGGCACAATAGACGGGACAGCCAGCTTGCTCCTCAGTCAACCATTCTGTTCCGCGCAACACGGCCAACCGCGGCTCATAACCCAGGCGGCTCGCCAGCTTAATCAGTTGCAGCACCTGCCGTTCCGTTCCCCCCTCGGCGATACCGCCAATCTCATCAATTAGAAAAAGAACGCGCGGCTTCAAAGCCGGCACTGTTACCGCGACTCCAGCGCTCACCTCGCGGACCTGCCTGACGACGGTTGCCACTTTTTCTCCTAATTATCTTGCCGTAGCCATTTGATGCCTGACCTTGTTGGCAGCGGCATCGAACCTGGTATCCGCCGCAGTCAGCTTTCGAATCACGCGGGCTGGCATACCTACAGCAACACTATTCGATGGAATCGGGCGGGTGACCACCGCGCCCGCGCCAATAATACAGTTGTCTCCAATATCTGCCATCACAATGGCCCGCGTGCCAATCCAGCAATCGCGTCCAATCCTGATTCTTTTCGGCCGAATATCGAACAAAGGATCGCATGGATCGTCGGACAGCGGATACTCGAAATACGGAGATTTGGCCGTCGCGTGCTGGTGAGCCCCGCTCAGCAGTTGAACGTCATCGGAAATAATGGTTCTGTCTCCAATGTCTACCAGTCCTACCTTGCTGTGCAGTCCTAGATACACATCCTGCCCGATGCGCACCCCAGAGTAGGCAAACAAAACTCCGAACTGCAAACACACATTCAGAGGACAGGATTCCAGAGTCCTTGCGTAGTATGCATTCCGCAGTATCCGGCCCAACCGTCCGGGTAATAGACTCAGCATTTCACTCTGTGCCACAAACCATACATCGCGCCCAGCCATGCGTCGAGAAACGATTTCAATCAGCCAGCACGGGGCCGTCGCAATCGCCCCTACTCCATACAGCACCGATTTCATTGTCTGGCGAAACATTCAAACACCTCTAAACGAGTAGATACAATATCGGGCAAACTGGATTCCCCGATAGCTATAGATCCTAGGATCCACAAAAAAAATGACCTGGGATGGAATCGCACATATCTCCATCCCAGACCAGTTGTATGTGTATCCACGTACACTGCGCGACGATCAGGATGATCATCGCCCCTCGTGGACCCTACCATTCGCGGCGTACGCTTTGCAGAGCCACGCAGGCAACTAAAACAATACCCGCAACCGCGGACGGAAGTAACATCAAGTTTAGTAGTGTCACGGAATCATTCCTTTCGTCAGCAACAACCTCTTGAAGAACGCTGCAGTGTTGGATACAAAACCCGTCGGCAATGCTATCGACCCTGCCCGTTCCACCACGGGCGGACCGTGGCAAAACGCACAAGGACTATCTGCCCGCAAACGCGCCCTCGACACTACGGCGTCAACTGTGGTGCACTTCTGCTAGTGCAATTGGGAGGCCGTTCTTCGAACCTATGTATCGGCGGTTGTTAGACAATGCCACAACCCATTCGCGGCTCAGAATGTGCACCCGATTGCACATTGCCAGAAGTGTTTTCCACCGCGTTACGTCCGTAACTACCCACGTCCGGGCTCCTACACCCTGTTTCTGCTTTATATCGAGGTTGGCATTCGGCTTGCAGTGATTACCAGCGGCATCCCCCCGGCCAGTCGGCGTCCGCTGTACGGAACGTGAAAGAGATAATGCAAAAAAAATGAAAGCCCTCAGCACCATTGTCGAACGGACGGGGATCGCATCTGTATTCCGGCGCACCATTGCTGGCCGCGGCGGCCTCATCCTGGCGCTCCATCGTGTCCTGCCAACCGAGGAGCAGAGCCTGTGCTACAACCCCCACCTGGTGCTGAGCGAAGCGGCATTCGTATCGCTGCTGCAGATGCTTCAACGGGACTACCATGTCGTCCCACTTGAGGATCTGCTGGCTGGTCCCACCGGCGAAGATGGTCATCCCAAAGTTGCCATTACCTTTGACGATGGTTGGGAAGATAACTACCGCGTTGCCTTTCCCCACCTGCTCTCTTACGGGATGCCAGCCACCATCTTCGCCTGTACCGGCCTGCTCAATACGCTTCAGTTGCTCCCGGAGGAGCGCTTCGCCCGCCTTTGGTCGCAATGTTTCGCTGATTCCAGCCTGGAAGAACTGCTGATCGACCTGAATCACTGGGGAATGGGCAAAAGCAAGAACCACCATGTACACCCCCAGCAGCAGTATTGGTCGCAGGAGTTGAAACGGATGCCCTTGAACGCCCGGCTGCTGCTACTCGATCATCTGGAGCAGCGCTATCAAATGGCTACAGTCCAATCACGCCGTTTTCTCACCTGGGAACAGGTTCGTATCATGACCCGAACCGAACTGGTTCGCATCGGCTCGCACACCCACCGGCATGCCGCACTCTCCTCGGAAAGCGATCGCGACATCCGCCAGGAACTGGACGATGCTCGCGCCGTCCTATGGCAGCGTGCCGGTGCCGTCTCTGAAGTTCTGGCTTACCCCAACGGCATGTACAACCGGCGCGTGCAAGACCTGGTACGTTCCATGGGATTCAAGTACGCTCTCTCGACCATCCCAGGCTTCTTCAATCGAGAATCCAACCCTCTGGCAATTCCCCGCATTGCCGTCGACAGAT
>JAJZCA010000318.1 GCA_021798735.1 Acidobacteriota bacterium
ACCGCGACCGAGTCACCATCAACTGGCAGTTCACGCGCAGGAAGGCTCGCAAGAAGTTCGGATATAACAGAAACAAAATCACGCGGTCGGAGAACTAGGAGCGTGTCTGAGTAATCACGTAATCCAGGCAAATGGGGCTTGAAAAGCGGCGAAGAAGCTGCGAGTCTTGAAATATGGCGAAGGTTTACCGGCCGTATTTTCCTGAGCAGGATTTTCTTCTTCCTCCGAGTTTGCGCGAGTGGTTGCCGGAAGGGCACCTGGCGTATTTCGTCTCCGACCTGATCGACCAGTTGGACTTGAGCCAGATCGAGCAGCACTATGAGCGCGAGGAACGCGGCTATCCTCCGTATCACCCGCACATGATGACGAAGGTTCTGGTCTACGGCTATTGTGTGGGCGTGTTCTCGTCGCGTCGGCTGGAGAAGCGTCTGTCGGAAGACATTGCTTTCCGGGTGCTGGCGGCGGGCAACGAGCCGGATTTCCGTACCATCTCGGAGTTCCGCCGGATTCATCTGAAGGCGCTGGAAGGCTTGTTTGTGCAAGTGCTGCAACTGGCCCTGAAGCTGGGCACGATGAAGCTCGGCCGTGTAGCTATCGATGGCACCAAGATCAGGGCGAACGCGAGCAAGCACAAGGCGATGAGCTACGAGCGGATGTTGCGTGAAGAACAGCGTCTGCGCGAGGAAGTGAAGCAGTTGCTGGCCGAGGCCGAACAGACCGACAAGGACGAGGACAAGCGCTACGGGCGCACGAAGCGCGGCGATGAGTTGCCGTCCGAGTTGGCTCGCCGCGAAGAGCGCTTGAAGCGCATCGCCGAAGCGAAGAAGGATCTGGAAGAGCGTGCCCGCGCCGAGGCTGAACAGAAGCAGAAACAGAAAGACGGGGACAACAAGCCGGGCAGCAGTTCAGGAGGCAAACGCCGCTCCCATGTTCAGCCCAAGCCGAAGGCGCAGCATAACTTCACCGATCCGGAATCGCGGATCATGAAGGGGGCAGACGGGTTCGTGCAGGCCTATAATGCGCAGGCCGCTGTCGAGCCCGTGCTGCAGTTGATCGTTGGACAAGCGTTGACCCAGCAGGCCAACGACAAACAGCAACTACAGTTGAGGTGACGGATGCGCGTTGCTCCCGCGATTGATCTGAGTTTCGAGCAGAGAACAGAGCTGCAAAAGTTGGTGCGGCGGCGGACCACACCGGTGCGCGTGGCGGAACGTTGCCGCATCGTCCTGTTGGCGGCAGAAGGTTTTCAAGACAAGCAGATCGCGGAGCGCCTGTCGGTGGCGCCGCGCATGGCATCCCGCTGGCGCAGCCGGTTCCTGGCCCAAGGTGTGGACGGATTGTTGAAGGATGCGCCGCGGCCGGGACGTACGCCCAGCATCACCGCCGAGAAGGTCGCCAAGATCGTTGCCAAAACCACGCAGACCACGCCGCCGAGCGCCACGCAATGGTCGCGCAGCACCATGGCGCGCGAGGCGGGCATCTCGGAGTCCAGCGTGGGCCGCATCTGGCGAGCGCATGGATTGAAGCCCCATCGCGTGGAGAATTTCAAAATCAGCAACGATCCGGAGTTCGCCGCCAAGCTGGAAGATATCGTTGGCCTGTATCTGGATCCGCCCGAGCATGCGCTGGTGCTGAGCGTCGATGAGAAGAGCCAGATCCAGGCGCTGGACCGTACCCAGCCCGGTCTGCCCATGAAAAAGGGGCGCGGCCAGACCATGACCCACGACTACAAGCGCAACGGCACCACCACGCTGTTTGCTGCCCTCAACACCGCCAACGGAGAGATCTTCCACCTCTGCCAGCAGCGCCACCGGCATCAGGAATGGCTGAAGTTCCTGCGCATGATCGACCAGACCGTGGCCCAGAACAAGCAGATTCATATCATCTGCGATAATTACGCGACCCATAAACACGAGCGCGTTCAGCGCTGGCTGGCGCGGCACAAACGCTTCCATGCGCACTTCACGCCCACCTCGGCCTCATGGCTGAACATGATCGAACGCTTCTTCCGCGACCTGACGGAAAACAGAATCCGGCGCGGCGTCTTCCAGGACATGGAACAGCTCATCATGGCTATCGGCGACTACATCGACCGCCACAATGAGTGTCCCAAGCCCTTCATCTGGACCGCCAAAGCCACGGACATCCTGAAAAAAGTCACCCGCGCTCGCGCCACACTGGTTAACTGATGAGATTAACGGCGGACTACACTAGATCATCAGTGGTGCGAGTGTACTCAGGGGCAGAGTTATATACGCACAAGAGGCAGCAATGTATACTTAGTATCGTGAAAGTTAGTTTTCAAAGATTGCTGCTGCCCCGGGAGTGTCTTCATTTGCTCTGCGCTATCATTGCGTTTGTGGTAACCGGACGGCATAACAAGCGATTAGCAGGTAACAGCATGCTGGGAGAATAAGCGCGGAAGTGACACCAAAGTGGTCGGCGACCGCCCCGCTGAGGACAGGAATTACAGCACCGCCGCAAAGTGCGCTCGTCAGCAGGCCTGAAACCGTCGGCGCCTCCGTCTCCGGAAGATTCGAGATTGTAAGGACGAAAACACATGGAAACATCACAGCGTTGAACAGTCCGCTGAAGAGCAGGACGACTCCCGTCACTTTGCCGGGAATTGCAACGGCTAGAAGAGTGATCAAGCAGGCGCTGATGGAAGAAATGAGCAGGGTCAGGCTGGTTTTGAGGTAAGTAAGGACTCGCGCTCCAACAAGGCGCCCTAGCATCACCGCCGCCCAATAGCCAGAGAGCAGGATGGCAGCAGTACGAGGATGGAAGCTTGCGTCAGCCTTTGAAGAAAGCAGACGAATCGCGTGTCCTAGTATAGCGGTCTCGGCTCCAATGGCGAGGAAAATGGCTGCAAATCCATAAAGTACTGCTCGCTCACGGAAGATGATGCCTGCTCGTCGTGGAAGGGAGGGATAAACCGAGGTGTTCGGAGTGGCGGTCCAGCGAAATCCTGCAGCAGTGGCGAATAACGAAATCGCAGCGGGCATGTATAACAGGACGACTTGGTGGCGTGGAAATTCAGGAGTAGACACGAGACTGGCTGCGCCGACGGGGAGCATAAGGTGGCCCAAGATTGGGCCGGAGACAGAGCCCAGAGACGTGAACATCTGGAGGAATAGCAAACGACTCGCAGCAGAATCGGAGGGGGCGAGCAATGTAATCCAGGGATTTGCGGCAACTTGCAAGAGCGTTATTCCAATGGCTTCGATCAAGACTGCCATTAAACATGCTGCGAACGATGGCCGCCATGCCAAGAGAAGAAAACTGGCAGAGCCGACTGCCATTGCAAGGTTTGCTTGAACCAGTACTGCACGATACCCCCTGCGTTCAACCCATCGGGCTGCCGGGAGAGAAATAAATAAATAGGAAGAAAAGAAGGCGAAATGCACAAGCATCGCCGAAGAGTAACTAAGACGCAAATCCACCTGAAAAACAGGAATTAGGAGATCGTTCAACGATCGCAGGTAACCCCATAGAATGAACGCTAACGCAATAAACGATAGCCTCAACCAATGCTTGCTCCTGTCACAGGTGACTGGCATCCACAATCCCTTATCTGCCAATGATCCGCCTTCCCGGCGTTGATCGGGCTCGCCTAGCGAACTTCGTTCGCATACGGAACGCGCCCAGCGATAATCTCAGTTCGCGAACGAGCGTCCTCTCTTGTTTGCGGGAATAGTAGTTGAAGGCTCCCAATTGCCCCGCTGGACAGAATTTAAAGACGAAATTCAAGTATGGATAAATCAGCCTCTCCAATGTACATTTAGTTGCGAACAGCATCATGTTTGATGCCAGGATCTTAATATATGATACAGCCTCAGGCAAAGATTCACAGGCTTATTTCTCTTTGCTTTCTCGGATACCTGACTCTCTCTGTGCACGCTCGTGCTCAATCAGCGGTAGCTAATTCTGTGGTACCAGCATCAATCGAAAAGCGAGTCGATACGATACTAAGCCATATGTCCGAGGGTGAAAAACTTAAGCTTATCGGCGGCAACGGTATGGAGACATTCGCAATTCCTGAGATGGGAATACCGGCCGTTCGCATGACGGATGGGCCGAGCGGTGTGCGTAGCTGGGGACCGTCGAACGCGTATCCGGCAAGTATCGCGCTGGCGGCAGCGTGGGATCCAGCGCTGGCGAAACTCGAGGGACAATCTCTCGCGGACGACGCCAAAGCGCGAGGAGCGCGCATCTTGCTGGGGCCGGGCGTTAACATTTATCGCGCCCCGATGAATGGCAGAAATTTTGAGTATTTCGGCGAAAATCCGTATCTCGCTTCTAGGTCTATGACCGTATAAAGATGTACCTTTGCAGTGACTCCTCTTTTGACAAAAGCGGCCTC
>JAJZCA010000016.1 GCA_021798735.1 Acidobacteriota bacterium
AACATGACGGTGAAAGAGGCGCTGCAGTTCTTTGCCGGACACATCAAGATTCAGGATCGATTGCGCGTGCTGGACGACGTTGGTCTGGGCTACGTGCGACTGGGGCAGTCGGCGACAACGCTTTCCGGCGGCGAAGCACAACGCGTGAAACTGGCGTCGCATCTGGCCAACGCAAGACCTGCTGGCGGCCATGCGAGTGGCAAGCGAGCAAGAAATCGATTGCTCTATATTCTGGATGAACCAACGACAGGACTGCATTTTGACGATGTCAGCAAACTGCTGTCCGCGCTGCGTCAGTTGATTGACGGCGGTGGATCACTGTTGGTGATTGAGCATAATCTGGATGTACTGAAGGCGGCGGACTGGATCCTCGACCTGGGTCCGGAGGGCGGACGTCGCGGCGGCGAGATTGTTGCGGTTGGAACTCCTGAGCAGATCGCGTCAGTCCCAGGCTCGCATACCGGGCAATGGCTGGCGCGGGTGTTGCAGCCATCCAAACATGCCGCGACTTTGATCGCGGCAGGAAAATCATAATGCGCTCTGTTGTCTTTCGATGTGTGATTGCCGCAGCATTTTTCCCGGCGGTTCCGTGGATGCAGGCGCAGATGACGCCTCTTCCTCCTGGAACCTCCGCTCCGACTGCGAATGCTCCGGCTTCAGCGACCACGTACTTGAGCGAAGCGGAAAACGCAATTGGCCGCCGGGATTACGATCACGCAGTGTCCCTTTTGAATCAAGCGGCGGCGATTGAACCCGCAGATTCGCTGGAAAGCGCGCGTATTTATTACGATCGCGGATACATTGAACAAGCGCAGCATCAACCCGGCGCAGCGGAGGCCAACTATCGCAAGGCGGAGAGCATCGATCCGAAGCAATTCGAGTCGCATGCCGCGCTGGGGCATCTGCTGGCCTCGCAACAAAAATGGGCGGAGGCTCGGCACGAACTGGAAACGGCAATCACGTTGCAGCCTGCCAGCGGCGATGCGCGCCGAGAGGTGGCCAGTGCTGCGCGCACACTGGCGCGTGTCGATGCAGAGATGCACGACGATGCCGCTGCCAGCGATGCTCTGCTGGTCGCGCTGAAACTGACGCCGGAACAGTCCGACGACACATTATTCGCCGCACAACTGGCGGAGAACGTCGGCAATTACGATGGTGCCGGCAAGGAATACCAAAAGATTCTTGCAGAAGATCCAACCTCCATCGCTGCGACAGAGGGATTGGCGCGAGCCTTGATTCACGAAGGCAAGTTTGCGGATGCGGAGGCTGCGTTACATCCCGCATTGGTACAGGAGCCGAACGATCCCACGTTGCTGGCGTTGTCTGTGACCGCGCTGGCAGGGCAAGGAAATACCCTGGCCGCCGTTTCTCAACTCGAAGCGCTGCACCAACAAAATCCCGATCAACCGGCAGTCACGCGAATGCTGGCAGATCTATACAGCAGCGCTGGGCAGCCGGACAAGGCAGCGCCCTTGTACCAACAACTGCTAGTGAACGACGGAAACAATCCTGATCTGTTGACGGCTGCGGCACAGAACCTGGTACGCCAGCAACAATGGTCGCAGGCAGTCGAGACATTTCAGAAATCTCTGCAGATTCGGCCGACGCAGGAGGATGCTTGGAGCGGACTTGCCTTTGCCGCCTGGAGAGATGGGCAATATCCACTGGTGTTGACAGCACTCGATCATCGCTCGCAAACGCTGAGCGAAAGTCCGGCAACTTTATTTCTGCGGGCCACGGCTCTGGACCATCTGCATCAGACAAAACAAGCCGTTCAGTACTACCGGAAATTTCTCAGTGTCGCCCACGATCAGTTTCCCGACGAAGAACAAGAGACACGGCAACGGTTGAAGACGCTGGAGAAATAGGCAACGATTGCGACGCGCAAAGACATGGTTCGAAACCGTCTGGAGCCGGATGCGAGGCGCTGACATCCCGCATGGAAATTCTCTACAATCAAGTCTGGAACCATCTGCAGAAGGGAACCTCGCATTGACCGCATCGTCCCCAGCGCTTCTCCCCATGCTGGAACCTGATTCGAATGGCCCCACGCCCGCACTGCGCCTGCAAGACATTTTTTCCACCGAGTATCGGCGTTTGCGTCCGCGCGCTCCCATGCCGCTGTTTCATATCAGCTTCTATCCTTTTACCGGCGTGAACACGACCATTCGGCTGCGCCAGGGCACGGCATTTGTGCGACTCTCCGACATGCTGGAAGGCGCGCCGGACAGCGTGACGCGCGCGATTGCCCACATCCTGCTGGCGAAGCTGTATCGCAAGCCGATTGAGCCCGCGCATGCCAATCGCTATCGTCGACATTTGGGAAGCGAAGCGGTGATTCGCCGCGCGGAAATGGTGCGGCGCAGCCGTGGAAGAAAAAATGTTTCTACGGCGCAGGGCCACTATTACGACCTGGACGAAGTCTTCGATCATCTGAATCGACAATTTTTCAATGGTCTGCTTGGCCGGCCTGTGTTGACCTGGAGTGCGCACTCCGCCCGGCGGCAGTTGGGCCATTATGATGCCGCGCACAATACCATCGTGGTCAGCCGCGTGTTCGACCGGCCGGAGACGCCTCGCTACGCGGTCGAGTACCTGGTGTTTCACGAGATGCTGCATTTAAAGCATCCTGTCAAGATGCGAGGCGGACGGCGGTGTGTCCATTCACGCGAATTCCAGCAGGAAGAAAAGATGTTTCCGCAACTGGAACAGGTAAAGGAATTCCTGAAGCGGTTGTGAACTCTAGCTGGCCACGGTGTGGGTGGCTGGTTTGGCCTTGTGCTTTCGCGATTGCGCGATGGTGTGCGGATGCCGTCGTGCCCAGACGATCAAGACCACGCCGGCAACCATGGAGCCGATGCTGGCGACCTGAGCATTGCTCATCCCAAAATAAATCCTGGGGTTGATGCGGATAAATTCCACCAGAAAGCGGGCCAATCCCGACCAAACCAGATACTCCCCTGTGATCAGCCCGGCGGGCTTGTCGACCTTTCCGCGCTGCCACAGATACCAGGCGATGAGAAGGGCGGCAATAAACTCATATACGGGAGTTGGCTGCACGCGTTGCACGGTGGGAACCAGACCGTGCGGAAAACTGACGCCCCACGGTAACGATGTGGGAATGCCGTAGTCGCCGTCGCCGGAGGTGAGACATCCGATGCGACCGACGCCATAGCCTACGGCTGCGGCGGGCGCCGCTAGATCGAGCATGCCCAATGCGCCAACCTTGGCAACGCGTCCCTGCCACATCAAAACCAGGATGGCGGCGACAAGACCGCCGAACCAGGCAAATCCGGCACGATCAAGCAGCAGTTGCATCGGAATCTGCATCAGCAGATGAGGTGACTCGAACACGTGCCACAGCTTTGCGCCAACGATGCCTGCGACGGTGGCCAGCGCAGTAACATTAATGGCGTCCGCCTCAACGCCCTTGCGTTCAAAATTCTTATAGAGCACCCAGCAGCCGGAGACTGCGGCCAGCCAAAGCAGGATGCCGAAGGTGCCAATTTGAAAATGCCCAATATGAATAAATGGATACATGCAGACAAGATTCCCTAGATTCCCAGTATATGGGAAGCGATCGAATTGCATTTCCGAGGACGGATCCTCCTAAGTTATGGATGGCTCACACAATCCTCAACATTCCGTCCTACAATCAGCGATAGATTGAAACCTTCATGACGGAAGCCACGAACAATCAGGCCCTCGAGTGTTTCCTGACCCGGCAGCAGATTCAGCGGCGTGTCAATGAGTTGGGGGCGGAAATCAGCCGCGATTTTGCCGGACAGAGCATCATGCTGGTCGGGGTGCTGAAGGGCGCGGCGACATTCGTGGCCGACTTGTCCCGGGCCATCGCTGTGGAGTGTACATTCGACTTTCTCGCGGTTTCCAGCTACGGGATGGCGACGCGTTCCGGTGCCGTCCGGTTAATCAAAGACATAGATCAGCCGATCGAGGGGAAGAACGTGATTCTGGTAGAGGACATTCTGGATACTGGGAGGACACTTTGTCACTTGAAAAATATGCTGCTGGCACAGGGGCCCGCTACACTGAAAATCGCGGCATTTCTGGACAAGCCTGAAAGGCGCCTGTGCAACATCCAAACGGACTATGTCGGCTTCTCGATTCCCAATCGTTTTGTGGTCGGTTACGGCATGGATTTCGCCGAACGCTACCGCAATCTTCCGGACATTTGGTTTATGCCGACAGACGCTCCAACCGATGTCTGGGAGTAGTGCAGTAATTCTGCATCCAAAAGTTGTAGACAGGAAAATTGAATTATGAGTGCTTCTTCTTCTCCCGAACTTGCAGACGAATTTGAAATTTCAAGCTTCGACATCGCCGGATTTACCGCCAACGCGCTCAGCGACTGGCAAAGCCTGGCGGCAACCATAGACCACACACTGTTACAACCCGATGCTACCTCTGGCGACGTGCTTCGGCTGTGCGAAGAAGCGCTGCAGTATCGCTTCGCGTGCGTCAGCGTGAATCCCTGCTGGATCGCTCTGGCGCACAGCGCTCTTTCCGGTTCCGGCGTCACAGTCGCGTCCGTCGTAGGCTTTCCGCTAGGAGCTTCCCTGACCCATAACAAACGTGAAGAAGGCGAGTCTGCGTTACGCCTGGGAGCGCGGGAGCTGGACATGGTGATCCACATCGGCGCGTTGAAAAGCGGCGACAATGCGACCGTGCAAAGCGACGTGCGCACCATGGTGGAGTTGGCGCATGATGCTGGCGCCCAACTGAAAGCGATTCTGGAAACATGCCTGCTGACATTGGAAGAAAAATTGCGCGCGTCGGAGATCTGTGTCGCTGCGGGAGTGGACTTCCTGAAGACGAGCACTGGATTTTCTACCGGCGGTGCAACTTTGGAAGACGTCAGCCTGCTGCGGGGGATTGCCGGGGGCCGTTGCGGCATAAAAGCCGCAGGCGGCATTCGCACGCTGGATGCAGTCCGCGACATGCTGGAAGCGGGCGCCAGCCGGATCGGCACTTCGTCGGGCGTGGCGATTGTGGAAAGCTACATGGAGCAACAGCGCGCGGTACAGAATTATCTTGCGGGACAAGGCGCGGCATCCTCAAAATAGGTGCGACCGCGGAGGTGACTCCCCAGAGAAATCCTGTGGAGCCGCTCGTGCGTTACTACGCTATTCTGAAGAGCAAGCCATGAGTCTCAATAAACGCAAATCCGCATCCAAACACGCAGTCCCAGATGTGCAGGAAGCTGTGCCTGACAACACAGAGACGCCTCACCGTGCGTCCACGCAGCCAGTAAAGAGCGATCCAAAGAGTGCCGGCGTTTCCAAATCCACTGGGGAACTTCACGTCTACGAAGGCGACTATCGCCCCGCATCTGCCATTCCGCTTCGCAATGAGCCGAGAATCGATGCTGTACAAGGCGACTTTCTCACCCGGCTGGCCGATGCGCTGAATACAACCTTGGATTTGCAAACGTTGCTGCATCGCGTAGCGGACCTGGTGCGCGCCGTCATCGAATACCGTATTTTTGCGATTCTGCTATTGAATGACCGCACCAACGAGTTGCGCATGCGATTTCAGATTGGTCACTCCGCGGATGTGGAGCGGATGCGCATTCGCCTGGGCGAAGGCGTAGTTGGGCAAGTGGCGGAGCGTCGCGAAGCGATGCTGATCAACGATGTCAGCGTGCTTTCCAATTATATCGATGCGAATTCTCAGGTTCGTTCTGAGCTCGCGGTGCCGCTGGTCAGCAAGAATCGCGTCATCGGCGTGATCGATATCCAGTCGGAACAGCTCGATTATTTTCGCCCGGACCACCTGCATTTGCTGCAACTGACGGCCTCTCGTGTGGCCACGGCGGTGGAGAACGCCCGACTGTATACACGTATTTCGCGGCAGGCGCAATCGCTGGAATTGCTGCATGAAATCAGCCGCGAACTGACGTCGATTTTGGACCCGGAGCAGTTGCTGGAGCGGGTTGGAAAATTGTTGCAGCGCGTCATTCCCTACCAGATGTTCGCCATATGGATGCTGGACGAAAAAACCAACATGCTGATCCATCGCTTTTCCATTCGTTTCGGAAAGACGGACAACTCCTTCTCTGAACCGGTGCCGCTGCAACGTGGACTGATCGGCGCTGCGGTCAGCACACGTCAGGCGATTACAGTGGGCGATGTTCGAACCGATCCGCGGTACATTATGGTGCACACAGAAACGCGATCGGAGATGGCGGTGCCGCTGATCTACAAAGGCAAAGTGCTGGGCGTGCTGGACCTGGAGCATACGCGTCCTCATTTTTTCAGCGAAGACAATATTCATGCGGTCAGCACCCTGGCTTCGCAGTTGGCGATCGCAATGGAAAACGCCGGTCTGTACCAGCGGCTGGCGCAGGAGGAACAGCGCCTGGAAGAAGACCTGGCGATGGCGCGCAAGGTGCAATTTCGCCTGATGCCGCAAACCGTGCCTGCGCCTGTCCACGCCGAGCTTGCAGCGCGTTTTGTGCCGGCGCGCACCATTGGCGGCGACCTGTACGATTTTCTGGATTATGGCGACGGGCGCACGGCCATTGTGTTGGGAGATGTGAGCGGGAAGGCGGCCGCAGCTGCGCTATATGCAGCACTGGTCAGCGGCATTATGCGTTCGCTGGCGGCGCAGAAGCCAACACCGGCGCAAATGCTGGCGCTGCTGAATGAGCAACTGCAGGAGCGGAAGCTGGACGCACAGTATGTCACCATGTTGTTCGCGATTTGGAATGACAACGACAGGACATTACAGGTGGCCAATGCGGGCGCATGTCAGCCGCTCTTTTGCCGCGCCAAGGGAGTGGAAGCCATCCAGGCAACGGGCATTCCGCTGGGGATGTTTTCCGATGTCGAATATGAAGAGTTCACTCTATCGACGCAGCCCGGCGATATGCTGGTGTTTTACTCTGACGGCATGATCGACGCGGAAAACGATCGCGAGGAAATGTTCGATATGGAACGGCTGACGACTGTGCTGGAAAACAATCGGCACTGCTCGGCCTCCACCATGGTCGGCAACATTCTGAAAGAGGTTTCCGCATTTCAGGGGACGGTGGAACATTTCGACGATGAAACCGTGATCGCGCTGCGGGTGATCGATCCGAAAAAACCGGTGAAGTGCTAACGCGCTGCTTGTGGTGGCATTAGGCGCGCAGCACAAAACGGGAACGCATGTCCTCGCCGTACCACATGATGTAGTTGGTGCCCCATGCGTTATTGAAGAGATTGACGTGCATGCCGCTGGAGAGGTCGGGTTGGTCCTTCGAGAAATTCAGCGGTGATTTTTTACCCATGGCGACCAGCGGCGAGTCGATCGGCTCGACAACGAAAGACCCGCGGTCATCCTTGTAACTGAAGTGCGTGGAGACGGCGTGCATTTGCCGGCTCCCGCCTCGCACAACATCGAAGGGCGAAACCTGTTCGCCTGACTTTTCCAGCATCCATCCTTTCGGGTCGGAGACCACCGGATTAAATGTGAGCCACAGCGATTCCGGCAGACGCGTCGCCGGTTTCTGAAACGCGTAGAAATTCAGGTGGATCACCGGTTCGGCATCGGGAAGAAACCACTCCATGTACAGCTTTCGCGGAAATGCGGTGCGGCCGGATTGCTGCGCTTCGGGATCGCGAATTTCCAACTGCGCGAGGAGACGCTGCCCCTGTGCCTCCTTCAGCAAACGCAGATCGACCAGGGATGGCTGCCACTCTTGATTCCTGGCGCCAAAGCGTTCGATGTTCGGCTTGCCAAAGTCAAATTGTGCCCAGCTGGCATGCATGACCAGATACTTCGCCCGGTAGTCCGAATAATCCTGCTGAGACAGCGTTTGATAGGAAAACAGGGCCAACGGGTGATCGGGCAATGCCCATTCCCTGCCGGTTTTCTTGTTGTGCAGGTGATGCATCGCTCCCGTTTTTGGATCGAGTTGAAGAGTGAAGTGCGGATTTTCGATTTCTCGCGACGCGGCGATGACAGTTCCACCCGTGAGCAGCGGTTCCCTCGGCTGCAGATCCTGAACGGCTTTCTCTGCCTGGGTGCGCAGCGGCGTGGGTAGTCGCTTGATCCCATCGAACAGGTCCTTGCGCTTTTCTTCCCAGCTAAACGCGACGACCTTGTAGTTCTTGGTGTCGAGCATCTTCGCCAGATCCTGCGGCGTTTGATGGTCGTAATCGAGCCATGTTTTCGTATCCGTGCCCCAGGTATGTTCCGCCTCCAGACCAATGGAACGTAGCAGAGCCACGTCAGTGGCATCGCCGACTCGGAACTTCCCCTGCGCAATCCAGGATTGGCGGAGACGAGCCACTTCTCGATAGCGCGCCACTTTCAGCGGATCGCTGGAAACGCCGTAGGTCCAGCTGTCGCCAATTTCCTGCGTTACAACGGGTAATTGATTGCGATAGGGCTCGACGGCGTTCGCAATTTCCGTCAGGCTGGCAGCGTGAATGTCCGCGTTGGGAAAGCGATGGCCGAGTTCGGAGTAGATGCGGACAATTTCGTCGGGCGAGTGCGGACCCGCGTTATCGTTGGCGACCTCGATGACGACCGCGAGATCGGAACCGGGAACCTGAACGGTGCTGCCATAGCCGAGGTGATACATCACAACCAGGCTGCTGCCGCCGGAGTCTTTCCAGAGAAACAGCGGCGGAAGTTCGGCTGGCATGCTCGCCCCGTTGACGCCGATGTCGAGAAATTTGACGCCTTGCGCGGCCAGCGGCGCGATCAATCCACGCGTGTGGCCGGGAACATCGGTCATCTTCGCGCCGGTGGTAGTGCGTCCAAAGCGGCGATCCAGGGACTGCGACAGACCGATGCTGCCTGCAATCATCGATGGATCCATCAGTTCCGTCTGCCAACTGAAGGGCAGCGCATGCCAGGCGATATCGCCGCGGGTGATGGCTTGCTCCATGGTACGACGATCTTGCGCGGAGGCTTGCTGCAAATATTCATAGACCAACCAGGATCCGGTGGTCCACACGTACGAAGGTCCACCGGTACGACGCTGGTCGCTGGCAAGACGGATTGCCTCAGGAAAATAGTCGGAGAAATACCAATCGACCACCCTCGCCTGGGTGGCGACAAAGCCGGCATCGAAGTGGCATTTGAACATGACCAGCACACGCTTGACATCGGGTTGCGGGATCGGGGTATAGGAAGGATCCTGAAATGCGAACGCTGTCCCTGGACCCAATACCGAAGCACCGCCCAAGGCAACAACAGACTTGATGAAATCGCGACGCTGCATGTCGGCATCCCCAGGATGAAAAATTGAAAAGCAGGATCATTCTACACACATCCGCTTAGCAGATACGGGGCGTATGCCGATGTGGCGGGCGAACACAGTGCGTACGAGGATTCGGCGGGTTGAGCGCGCGAGCTTAGTTGCCGGTGGCAGAAAAAGACGAGGCGCTCGACTGCGGCAATGTACGCAGCCGATGCATCTCCTGTGTCAGCAGATCGCGCTGGGATGCGTTGACGCTGGGCAATTGCAGATAGATTTCCAGTTCATCGGCGGCGCGCGCATTCTCTCCCAGGGTAAGCAGGAGGCTGGCGCGCAGCAGGTGCAGCGGAGCGAAATTTGGCGGTGCGGAAAGCGCGGCTCTGTTGGCCCACTCCAAGCACTTCTGAAAATCTTGCAGGCCAGCCTCTGCACGAGCCCATTGGTACGCCACCTGCCAGGTTTGTTGTTCCTGTGGCCGAACATGACGCAGCGCCTCCGCCGCAGCCGAATAATGGCCAAGATAATTCTGTGCGGTAGCGAGAATCACATAGGCTTTCTCATCGGCTGCGTTGATCTGGACTGCTTGCGTAGCTTCTGCGGCTGCACGTTCAAATTGCTGCTGCACGAGCGCTGCGGTGGCTGCCAGTGCCGATGCATCGGCAAATTTCCGGTCGATATGGAAAGCGCGGATAGCATCTTGTTCCGCTGCCGCAGCATGACCCTGATGCAGTTCCCTCACAGCGCGCAGATATATTTGCAGAGCTTCCGGCTGAATGGCGGACTCCGTCAGATTGCCCTCGTGCGTTGCGATTGGTGACGCGACTTGAGATGAGTTCTCGGCGTTCGCGTTCGAACCAGCACTCTGTGCAGGCGTCTGCGGAATCGACAGACAACCGATTACCACCGCAACGGCGATACCAGCCTTGAAGCGACCAATCTTCAACATGGACCCTCACTTCAGGACGGCAGCCGATCCTGCAACTGCCATCTTTCGCCTGTTTTTATGGTGCGGTCGCCGGATGAAGTTTCCACGAAAGAATCGGTTCACGATACGATGAGATTTCCGGTTTGGGAGCAGCAATCCAAAATGGAACATTCGCAGAAGAGCCGCAGTTTTTCCTGCTTTCGATTCGGCGGTTGAAAAAATTGGAGGAGAAATTTCGTTGGCACACATGAAGTCGTCCCCCGCTCCATCGCCTCGTTCGACGCGCATGGTTGCCCCAGCAAGGAATGTGTTGGGGAGTCTGCGACTGCCGGGGGACAAAAGCATCTCCCATCGCTACGCCATGCTGGCTGGGTTCGCCGATGGCACGTCGCGCCTGACGAATTTTTCCAGCGGCGCGGACCCGCACAGCACCCTGGCCTGCGTGGAGCAGTTGGGCGCGCATGTCGAACGCAGCCAGGATGGCGCCATTACCATCCGCGGATGTGCGGGCGAATTTCTGCGGCCAGAGGCAGCCCTCGACTGCGGCAACTCCGGATCCACGATGCGGATGCTGGCTGGTCTGCTGGCGGCACAGCCATTTCGCAGCACGCTGGTGGGCGATGCTTCCCTGAGCCGGCGACCGATGGAGCGCATTCGCGCGCCGCTGACGGCCATGGGAGCGCGGCTTGAATTAACCGACGGTCATGCGCCGGTGACCCTCCACGGCGGCCCGCTGCGTGGACTGGATTACCAGACCCCCATCGCCAGCGCACAGGTGAAAACATGCCTGTTGTTCGCAGGATTGCAGGCGAGCGGCACCACGCAAGTGCATGAGTCGGTACATACACGCGATCACAGCGAACTGGCGTTGCGGGCCTTTGGAGCCGAGGTCGAGCGGAGCAAGCTAACGGTCAGCATTGCGGGTGGGCAGAAGCTTCACGGCATCGATGCCAGCGTACCGGGCGATCTTTCCTCGGCGGCATTTTTTCTGTGTGCGGCTGCGTTGTTTCCAGAGTCGAACCTGGTGCTGGATGGGGTGGGGATGAATCCCACGCGCGCCTCGCTGCTGGATGTGTTGCGCGGTCTGGGCGTGACGCTGAATGTGCTGGAGCTGAGTGAGCAGCACGCGGAGCTGGTGGGCACCTTACAGGTGGTGGGCAATCCAAATGGATTGGTCGGAGCGGAGATCGGCGGGGCAATGTCCGCACAATTGATTGATGAGCTGCCCGTGCTGGCCGCGATTGCGCCCTACACGCGAGAAGGGATTCGCATTCGCGATGCGCGTGAATTGAGAGTGAAAGAATCCGACCGAATTGCTCTGGTGGCAAAGAACCTTCGCGCCATGGGAGCGAAGGTGGAGGAATTCGAAGATGGCCTGGACGTGCCCGGCGGCCAGCCATTGCATGGAGCCGAGATCGATGCCGGGGACGATCACCGCATCGCAATGGCTTTTTCCGTGGCGGCGTTGCGCGCGACTGGACAGACCCACATCCACGGAGCGGAGTCGGCCTCCATTTCCTTTCCGGAGTTTTTTGATTTTCTAGATCGCGTTGTCGAACGTTAGCCGGTAGTTTCCAAACGCGGAAAGCTTACATCCCTTGCGGGCCTGTCGCGGCGGGCGCAGGGGTCACGGTATTGGTCCCATTCGAGCCCTGGGCGGGATGGAGCGGCTCAGGCTTGGCTTCCGGCTGGGGAGCTTCCAGGCCGGGCACGTTCGGCGACTGGGAGATATTTCCCGTGGCAGCATCTTCAATGTTGATGCCATATTTCTGCAACGTATCGGCGACCAACTCGGAGAGCGCAGCGCGGTCCACGGCGTAGGTGGTTTGCGCAGCGATCAAATTGTCCTCCGCGGCTTCCAGGTTGCGCGTCTGGGACAGAACGTTGGCGCTGGTGGAGGCGCCGAGGCGATATTTCTTCTGTTCGGCATCGAGACTCTGCACCGCATACTGCTGGCTGGCTTCGGCAGACTGCACCTGGGCGCGATCGTTCTGCAGCGCGTACAACTGGTTGGTGACCTGCATCCTGAGTTGCACGTACAACTGCTGCAGGCGCATTTGGGACTGGCGGTATTCAATCTGGGCGCGGGCCTGTTGCGCCTGTGCCTGGCGATTGCGCAGCGGCACAGTGAAATTGAAGCCGACGCCTTTATTGGGCCCGGAACTGTTGAACAGATGGCCAACCACGGTGCTGTAGGGAATGTTGTTTCCCGGCGTGCCAGCGCAGGGATCAAACCCGAGCGATGGAATCAGTCCGCAAGTGATCAGCGGGTTCTTCGTTCCTCCGATGGCCTGCGCGCCATAGAAACCATAAACGTCCAGAACCGGCAGCAACGCATTCTTGACAGACTTGAGCGTGATCTCTTGATTTTTTAGCTGCAATAAAGCCTGTTCCACGTTGGGGCTGTCGGCATAGGCTTCCTGGACCAGTTCTTCGACCGGCTTCTCTTCCTCGGAGGTGCGCATCAGGGAGACGCGATCGGTTGGAATGACGGGCGCGGCAGCGAAGGTAGGATCGTCGAGATTGCGCGCAATGGCCTGCTTGACAATGAGCTGCTGATATTCGAGCTTGGTCTTGGAGGTGGTCAGTGCCTGCTGGTCGCTGGCGACCTGGGCGTTTGCATTCACGACATCCAGCGGTGCCAGGGTGCCGATCTGCAATTGCTTTTGATCGTCGGAGAGCACTTGTGTCGATTGCTTCAGCGCGCCTTCTTTGGCTTTTTCGTCCTGATACGCGCCCACCAGGCCCCAATAGATGTTCTCAATCTGATTGATGGTGTAGAGCACCTGCGCCCGGAAGGCGGAATCGGTAATGCGGCGGTTGTTTTTGGTGATGGCGATGTATCGCCCATTCACCGCCCAGCCAAACCCCTGCAGCAGGTGCTGCGTGACCTGAGCGTTGAAGGAAGTATTGACTTCGGGGCTGTAGAAGTTTCCGAAAAGCGAGTTCATATCGCTGGTGCTGCGGATATTGTCGAACGTGATGGCCAGCGTCTCGCCCGGCAAAAACCCTTGTGCGTAATTGAAGTTGTATTCGTTCGTGTTCGCATTCAACTGAAACGTTCCGGTAAGAAACTTGGAAGTCTGGGGAATATAGGCTCGCTGCAGTTGTACGGTGCCGGACACGACTGGATCGAGCGGCTCGAGGGGCACGTCGAGCGGGCCTGAACCCAGGGTTGTCGAAGTGATTCCATTGGGGCCGGAGCCGGCACCGCCCGCGCCCACCGAAGTCCCGCCTGGGCCACCGCCCGCCGCGCCGGTGGTCTGGATGGTGGTGGCGGCGGTGGTGGCGGTCGAACTGGTGTTGCCGGTGGTGGCAGCGGGCGCGGCACTCGCCACTGGACTGGTGCTGCCGCCCAGCGTGCCCTCCACCAGACCGGTATTCACACCCAGGTATCCAACGCCGGAGCGGGCGCGCAGAAGGTCGGTGTCCGCGATGTCCAGGTTGTAGCGTGCAATCGCGATGTCAAAATTATTCTGCAGCGCCAGCAGGATGGCGTCGTCCAGGCTGAGGTAAATCTTGCCGTCTCTGTAGAGAGTATCGATCCGCGGGGAATTGCTCAAACGAGGCGGCAGAACCTGGGTCGTCGTATAGGCCGTGAAGGGATTGGGAAACTGCGACTTGCCGCGAGAAAAATCGTGACTGGTGGGGCGCAGAGAATAAGGCTCGGTATAGTTGGGCGCTGGCGTGGCCACGGTGGCCGCCGCCACGGCGGGAGCATTCGGCAGGGCGCTGCTGGAACTCTGCGACTGAGCTCCTGCCACTGGCGCCACCAGGTTCAGCATCATCAACCCGACCACCCATCCACTCTGCAAGTCCTTCGTCTTCACGTTTGCCCTACCCTTCTGTTTGCCTCACAAAAATTTTCTGTTCCAGCCAATGTTATTGAACGGCAGTTGTTGCTTCCGAAAAGCAGACCGAATACTGTAAGTCCTTGCAGACAGAAAACTTGACCGTCGCCTCAGGATGGAAAGCCCTCTATTCGATGACGCTGGACTGCGTCCGGCTTCGGAAATTTTCTCTCCGTTCTGGCGGGAGTTTTGTCCAAAAATGACGCACCAGCAACGTGCCCCCCTACTAGCAAACGAGTTTCCCATTCGCGTTCTATGGATTGGGTACGAGATTTCCGGCAGGATGGTTCCCGTCGATTCCCAAGCAAAGGTTTCCCTTAAGCAAGGCCGTCTGGGAACTCCTCTAATCCCTGACCAACGCACAATCTTCCAGGCAACCAGCAAAGCTGCAACAAGGCACCGTATGTCGACAGAACTAAACCACGTGTAATCTGCTAACGAGGATGAGTATATCGCAGCAAAATGGACCTTAAGCCGTTCCACGCTTGCCATCGCCCGGACATAAATCACGAGGTGCAACTTTTATTCAAGGAAAAGCAGGGGCTAGACTCTGATCTCGCTCGGCAAACCTACCGTGGAACGCTCCAGCGGGATTTGCCTTGCGTGGAATGGCTGGGCAAAGAGTAACCAAGGGAACGCCACAGAAAAAGCGCACCCGAACCAGCACGAGAAATGCGCGCAGCAATAACGAAGGCGGCAATGCAAGCCAGTGACCACGAAAAAATAAGCACCATCTGGAAACTGATCCTGGCCTACGACGGAACAGAGTTCCACGGCTGGCAAATCCAGCCCGGGAGGCCGACGGTTCAAGGCACGCTTGCCGATGCAATTCGCTCCGTTACCGGGGAGCAGGTGTTGCCGCAGGGATCGGGACGGACGGACGCAGGTGTCCACGCCTGGGGGCAGGTAACAAGTTTTTCTCTGTGTGCGGAAATTCCCGCGGAAAACTTCCGGCGCGCGTTGAACCGCATTCTTCCGGCTGCTATTCGCGTCCTGTCCGCGGAGCAGGCGGCGGCAGGATTCCACGCCAGGCACAGCGCGGTCGGCAAGGTGTATCAATACCGAATCTTCCATGGACGGATTTGCTCCCCTTTTTTGGCGCGCTATATCACTCCGAGCCGCTGGCCGCTCGATACGGAGGCGATGCAACGTGCAGCGGAAATGATCGTCGGGGAACACGACTTCACCTCTTTTGCTGCGTCCGATCCGGATCGCGCGGCGCGGTTTGCGAATGAGAAAGCCTACGCCAACTATGAGGATGCCAGCGATGCGCGCGCGGCGGAATGCGACGCGCCGACGCGTAACAATGTCCGCCAAATCGGGAAGTCACAGTGGTCGCGAGAATCTGCGCTTCCCTTGCCCGGAGAATTGGGCGCGATGCTTGCTGGACCTCAGGCGGAGTCTCCCGGCGATCCAATGCCAGGCGATGGGGGAGAGATCTTTACCTATACGGTATGCGGCAACGGATTTTTGCATCACATGGTGCGCAACCTGGTGGGAACCTTTATCGAGGTAGGTCGCGGCCGCATGGCGGCCACGGAGATGCGTCGCATCCTTGAGGGTCGCAATCGCGCTCTGGCCGGTCCAACCGCAGCCGCCAGCGGCCTGTGTCTGATGAGGGTCCTCTACTGAATTGAATCGCGGCGGTAAGTCCGCCGCTTCCACCCGCTTCACTTCGAATAGACTTACAGCAGTTCCACCACTCCTTTTCAACTAGGACCATGCTTTCCAGTTACGTCATGCCAAAAACAGTTGCCATCTCGGCCTTTCAGACCATCAGCCAACTGGCCGGGCAGCCTGCGGTGCATCGCGCGTTTCAATGGTTTCATCTACAGGAAACGCAGTTACGCGAGTGGCATCGCCAGGTAGCGGCAATCGCCGCGCCTCCCTTCGGCGAGACAGCCCGGGCCAACTGGGTGGCGGAGCAATTTGCCGCGCTTGCACTGGAAGACATCAAAATCGACGACTGCGGTAACGCGTTGGGGTGGCTGCGGGGCACGAAAAGCGATCCGGCGCAAAAAGAGCGAGAGGAATTTCGGCCATGCACATTATTGTCCGCGCATCTCGACACGGTATTTCCCGCCGACGCCATCGGCGAGCCACAGCAGGATGGAAGTCGCCTGACGGTCCCGGGAGCGAGCGATAACTGCGCCGGAATTACAGCCTTGCTCGGAATCGCCGCGGGCATGCGCGCCGCCGGATTGCGGCCAGCGAGCGATGTTCTTTTTGCATGCAATGTCGGCGAGGAAGGAGAAGGCAATTTGCGCGGAATGCGATATCTTTTCGGTGACCCGCATCTTGCCCCACGCATTCGTTTTGCCGTGGTCCTGGACGGTGCAGGGACTGACACCATCGTCACCCAGGGACTGGGCAGCAAGCGATTTCACATTGCAATCACCGGACCCGGGGGGCATTCCTGGAGCGATGGCGGCACGCCGAATCCGATCCTGCTGCTGGCGAACGCCCTGACCGAAATTGGCAACATCGAACTTCCCATCTCGCCGCGAACGACGTGGAACATCGGCCACATCCAGGGCGGAACCTCGATCAACGCAATTCCGCAGCAGGCAGAAGCGCGTATCGATACACGCTCCACCGATGCAGCGGTCCTATTGCAATTCGAGGATGAAATCTATAAGGCTGTGCAAGCCGCCGTCGAAACTGCCAATCGCGCAATGAAGGCGGGTGGTGGAAATCCGAGTGCGGGCCCGATCCAATTTGCCATTGAGCCGATCGGCGAGCGGCCCGCCGCGAAGCTCTCCGACGATGCACTCATTTTGACGACCCTGCGGGCGGTGGATCGCCACCTGCAGATCCAGAGTCACACCAGCGTTGCTTCGACGGACGCGAACATTCCTCTGTCTCTCGGTGTCGAGGCTGTCAGCCTGGGCAGTGGCGGCAGTGGCGGCGGCGTCCACACATTGCAGGAGTGGTTCGATGCCACCGGGCGCGATTTAGCGCTGCGCAGGATTTTGCTGCTGTTGCTGGCGCTGGCGCAGACGGAAGTATAAGACAATCTCGCAGACTGTTCGGAAATTCTGACCTATGACTGGACCTTCGATGACTACCGGCGCAGGCTCGCGAAACGCTTCGCGGAACGCGGTGGCGCATCTCCTCATGTTGGCCGTCGTCATGCTTTGGGGCGCAATGTTTGTGCTGATCAAGGTAGCTCTGGCAGAAATCTCGCCGCAGTGGTTCAACGCAACTCGCATGATGATCGCGTTTGCTTGCCTGGCACTGGTCTACCGCAGGCAATGGCGGCAGCTAACTCGAGAGGCGTGGCTGTTTGGCGCTGCCGCAGGTGGCAGCCTGGCGATTGGATATGTTTTCCAGACGCAAGGCCTGGTTTACACGACGCCTACAAACTCCGCATTTATTACTGCATTGGTGGTGGTGATTGTACCCATCCTCGCCACTGTACCGGGGTTGCGACCTCCGGGTGCGGGGACGCCGGAGTGGCCGACATGGACGGGCGCCTTGGTGGCATTGCTGGGAGTTGCCTTGTTGACGATGCCTACACACGCCCACTGGACTTCGCTGTTCCAGGCTGGGGGACAGGAAGGCGTTGGAAATTTGCTGACTCTGTTTTGCGCGGTTGGATTTTCGCTGTACGTCATCGCGCTGGCCCACGCTTCCGGACGGGCCAACTTTGAACAGCTCATTCTGCTGCAGATCGGCTTTGCCATGGTCTTTTTAACGGTTGGCGCGCTGATAATGGAACCACTCAAGGCCAATGCACTGTCCCATCTTGTGATGCCCGGAGGACCTCTGCGGCAGCCGTTTGTCCTTGTGGCGCTGCTGATTACAGGGGTTCTATCCACGGCCGTCGCTTTCGGGGTCCAAACCTGGGCGCAACAAGTGATCCCGGCGGCCAACATCGCTGTTATTTTGACTTTGGAGCCGGTATTCGCGTGGTTGACGGCGTTTGTCGTGCTCAGAGAAAAATTGGAGCTTCGCCGCGGCTTGGGCGCAATTTTGGTGCTGTGCGGCATATTGGCTGCGGAAATTCTGCCACGCTGGCGGCAGCGGAAACGGCAAACTCGAACAGTCTCCGCCACGCTGCCGGCTGGCCAACCGGGCGTCGAATAAAACCTTCTATGGAAAGTTGCTCCGGTTTGCCCAAATTGTGCGTCTAATACTAATGAATCACTGAATTCGGACGTCTGCCTATATGGCGGGTGCCTGCGACGAAACCGTATACTGCATCATGAGTATCCCTTACACTAGGTTTCTACTGCACACAGAACGAGGTTCGACACCACATGAACGTTTGGAAAGTTTGGATCGATAAATTTCGTACGCGCCGCTTAGGCTTCACGTTCGCGATTCTCGCGACTCTGTCGACTGGCATTCTGATCGGGTCTGTCGTGGCCCACGGGGTAGACGGAAAAGAAGCCAAAGTCGACAGCTCGGATGCTCAACCGCTTCAGATTCCAAGCCCTGTCAATCTGTCAACGACATTTACCCAAATCGTCAAACAGGTGGGTTCGGCGGTAGTCAACATCAACACCGTCTCCTATCCAAAGAATTCCAATGGCCGAAGCGCGCAGGGAAATCTGCAAGGACCCGATGAAAATGGTCCGGATAGCGAAGGCCAGGGTGAGCAAGGTCAAGGCCAGGGTCAGGGCGACAATGGCATGCAGGACTTCTTCAATCACTTCTTCGGTTTTGGCGGACCGCAGGGCCCGCAGGGCGAATCCCCAGATGGCGGCGAGCGCCTAGCGCTGGGTTCCGGCTTTATCGTCGACCCGCGCGGCTACATCATTACCAACAACCACGTGGTCGAGAAGGCCGATAAAATCTGGGTCAAGCTGAGCACAGATTCGGTGGGGGACCAGGGACATATAGCCACTGTGGTTGGCACGGACAAGGACACCGACATTGCAGTTCTGAAGATCAACGCCGACCATCCGCTGCCCACCGTGAAGCTGGGCAACTCCGACGGAACGCAGATTGGCGACTGGGTCCTGGCGATCGGCAGCCCTTTCGGACTGAATCAGACCGTCACCGCAGGTATCATCTCCTCGGAAAACCGTTCGCTTATTGGCGATGGCGGAATTGGCGCGGGTGAGTTCCAGCACTTCATCCAAACCGATGCAGCCATCAATCCGGGCAACTCCGGCGGCCCGCTGGTCAACATGGATGGCCAGGTGATCGGCATGAACACCGCCATCTATACCCAGTCCGCGGGCAATGAAGGGATCGGCTTCGCCATGCCGGCGAACACGATCGCCAATGTGTACAACCAGTTGATCGGCCCCGGACATAAGGTCGTAAGAGGCTCGATCGGCATTACGTTCCAGGCGGTTACGTCTTCTGCCGTGGCCCACGTGTACGGATTCAAGAACGGCGTGATTATCAGTTCTGTTCAGCCAGGATTTCCGGCAGACAAGGCAGGGCTGAAACCGGGTGACATTATTACTAGCATCGACGGGCGCCCGATCAAGGGCGGGGACGATCTGATTAATGACATCGCCGGGCGGAAACCGGGCAGCACAGCTACCCTGGGTTACATTCACGACGGCAAGCACTTGACCGTTACCGTTACAATTGCAGACCGTGCAGCCATGATGGCCGCGCTGAGCAGAGGCGGGGCACCCTCCGGGAACTCCAACGGACCGCAGCAGAGCGGAACCAGCAAGCTGGGCATGTCTGTTAGCAACGTACCGCCGGAGATGGCCTCGAAGGCTGGTATCACCGGTGGGGTTCTGATTCGGAACATCCGTCCAGGTTCGTTTGCGGATGGCTTGCAAAGCTTGGCGCCCGGCGAGGTGATTCTGCAGTTGAATCGGCAACCGGTCGCGAACGTGCAACAGTTCCAGGAACTGGCGTCGAAGCTGAAATCCGGCGACGATGTTGTTTTCTTGGTTGTCGATCCCCAACATGCGAGCCTGGGGAACACCTATGTTGGAGGAACACTGCCATAGGCTGCGACACCCAATATGTATCCCAAGCAACTGCACGCCAAGGAGTTAACTGTAAGCAAGAGGAGGTGGCAAGAGCCATCTCCTCTTTTCTTTCGCCTATGTAAATATTAGGTACACGCTGGCCTTGTTGCCGGCATCCTATTTGCTTTGGAGATTCGGGTAGCCTAGAATTGCGTTACTGTCACGCTATGTTTATTTTCCGCTCAATGTACGTACGCAGGTGCGCCGGGATGCTGATTTTGGCGCTCATTGTGGCTGGATCGGCCTATGCGTCGTCTCGTACTTCGGCGCAGAAGGCGCATACCAGAAGCGCCCATTTGCGCCATGCAAGCGCGAAGCGGACAAGGACCACCAGTAGCCGTAAAGCTTCTCTGCACCATGTGTCCACGGGACATACATCGCACCATCGCAGGTCGAGACATCATCGCGCGGCCGTGATGGGCCAACGAGTGATGGACGCCCAGCGAGCGACAGAGATTCAGCAGGCGCTAATTCAAGCACACTACCTGAATGGCAGCCCAACCGGTCAGTGGGATGCGGAAACGCAGGCCGCAATGGTGAAGTATCAGACAGATAATGGCTGGCAGTCGAAAATCACCCCGGACTCGCGAGCACTGATCAAGCTGGGACTGGGACCGAAGCAGGATGCCGGCGAATATGCCGCAGGTCCAACCGGAATTTCGGAAATCCCGAAGACCCCGAACGAAACGCAGACTGACCCCATCCGCACCATGGCGACCTCAGAAATTCCGATGGCCAGCTCCGCCAATTAACGGCTCGCGCGACAAGCGGTTGAGTCGAGGCGGCTCATTTCAACAACAGACTTCTCTCCGTAATGAGCAGATCGCGCATGGTTTCCCGGCGGCGGATCAAGCGATGGCGATTGCCTTCCACCAGGACCTCCGCGGCGCGCGGGCGAGAATTATAGTTGGAACTGAGAGACATTCCATACGCTCCGGCGTCGAGTAGCGCGATGGACTCACTGCCCTTCAGCGCCGGCAATTCTCGATCTCGCGCAAAAAAGTCTCCCGTCTCACATACCGGACCCACCACATCCACCACCGCAGAGGATCGTGCTTTCTGGCGTCGCAACGGCACAATAGAGTGGTACGCCTGGTAGAGTGCGGGGCGGATCAAGTCATTCATAGCTGCGTCGGTCACCACAAACGTCTTTGAACCATTGCGCTTGGTGTAGAGCACCTGGGCCAGCAACGCGCCCGCTTGGGCGATGATGAAACGTCCTGGCTCCAGCAGCAATTCGCCATCGAAGCCGGCGAGCGCGGTGCGGATGTGCTGTGCATATCCGAGCACGGCAGCCTTTGGATCGAAGGGCTGAACATCTTCCCGGCCTTTCCCAGCTTGTGGCGGGTCGTCGTAAGAAATACCGAGGCCGCCGCCGGCATCGATGTGCTGAATCCGAATGCCGTGGGAGGATCTCAATTCACGCACCAGTTCCATCACCCGCTGCAGCGCCTGCCCAAAGGGTTCCGTGACGCGAATCTGCGATCCGATATGAACACTGACACCCGTGGGAACCATGTAGGAGCTTCGCGCCGCGCGCTTGTAGAGCGCCGTTGCATCCCCGATGGCGACACCAAATTTGTGCGCTGTCATCCCGGTAGAAATATACGGATGGGTTGCTGCGAAGACATCAGGATTGACGCGCATGGCCACTGGCGCGCGCTTGCGAAGGTGTCGGGCTCGCTGTTCCAGCAGATCGAGCTCGGCGGGACTTTCCACGTTGAAAACGAGAATTTGCGCGGCCAGGGCAGCATCCATTTCCGCAGCCGTTTTACCGACGCCAGAAAATACGATCCGGCGCAGCGAGGATCTGGCCGCCTGCCGGACCCGCTCCAACTCCCCGCCGGAGACGATGTCGAAACCCGCGCCAGCGCCGGCCAGCATGCGCAGAATGGAAAGATTGGAGTTGGCTTTGACGGAAAAGCAAAGGGTGGCGCGCATGCCGGCAAATGCCTCGGCGAACATGCGAACTCGATCGAGAATATTGTTTGCCGAATACACGTACAGGGGTGTGCCGTATTCGCGCACCAGACGCGCCAGCGAAACGCGATCGCAGAACAGTTCCCGGTCTTCGGTACCGCCGTATTGAAACGGACGCACAAGATTTGCCGAGGATTTTCTCAAAGGGCCTTCCTTGTCGGGCTGCAGGTCGCGTGCGGCCGGTATTTTCGATCGAGAAATTCGCCAATCAGGGAGGCGACCTTATGTGGCTGCTCGAACGGAGCGTAGTGGCCGGCATCTTCGACGAGATGAAATTCCGCGTCGGGTGCCTGATCGACAATCACGCGCATCTCCGGCGGCGTGCTGCTTTGGTCTTCTCCTGCCGCTACGACGCAAATGGGGACGTGGACGGTTGGGAGCATCGGAACTGAGTCCGGCCGCTCCATCAGGCCCTGCTGCACGGCCAGCATCGCCTGCAGGGAAACAGTATCCATCATGGCGCGCGCGGCGGCTCGGACCTCCGGATGATGCTGCCTCGCTGTCGGGCCGATCAGTGTATCTGCCATGCGGTCGAAGAATTTTCCCAGTCCTCCGGGTTGCTGTGCGGCTTGCATCGATTCACGCCGAGTGTCGCGATTGGCCGCGGAGTCCGGCTGCGGCTTGCCGCAGGTACACACCAGCGCGGCCATTTGTTCGGGGTAGCGCCGCCAGTATTCATAGAGTGTGTAGGTGCCGATGGAACAACCGACAAAGGCTGCGCGCTGAATGCCCGAGGAAGCGAGAACGGCGTGAACGTCCTCAGCCAGCCGGGCCATGGTGATGGTTCCCGTGCCGGCGGACGATTGACCGTGTCCACGAAGATCGACGAGAGTCAGGCGATAGCGGTCGGCGAGTTGTGTGACAACCGGCAGCCAGAATGCGTGGTGGACAGGCGTCGGATGGAGCAGCACCACGTCTGGCCCGGCACCCAGCGTGATGGCAAATAGACGTGCTCCATCGTGTTCAATCTGCAATGGCACCTTTGTTGGCATGTACGTCCACTATAAATGGCGCGAACAATCGAGCGTCGTCGCAGGACGAGACAAGGGTATTCGAAGCAGCCGGGAAGTCAGTTCCCAACAACCCTCTTCCGCAGGCAAGCAGCGAAATCCTACTACGCCTGCGGATTGAACGGCGGAGACGGAGGCACCGGTGGCGTTGGCGGCACATACGGGGGCTGCATTCCCATAGGAACTTCTTCCGGAATCAGCATCCATGCCACAACGTAGGCAATTTCCATGACGGGAAAAATGAGTACGCCAAGCAGCACGGTGATAATACGCGTGGCGGTCAGATCCCAGCGGTAACGGAGGGCGAAAGCCGCACAGACGCCTGCCATCATGCGTTGACCTTGCGGCCGGTACATGGTACGCAATGGCGATGCCGTAAAAACACTGCTGTTGGCGGGCGCGCCGCAACTAGGGCAGAAGCTCGCGGATGCTGGTAAAGGTTTCCCACACTGGTGACAGAACATAACGCTACCCCCTTCGGGCGATATCAGCGCCCTCCACGGTTACTATATCCGGGCCAATCCTCACATTCACGCAACCTTTCTTGCAAGAAACGCTGCGTGAATGTCCAGCTACATTGGGGCACGCCCTACCGTAGAACGCCAAATCGCCGTAGTCGGCCGACCGCCCGCAAAACCAGGGGCTGCGGGTCGATCCATCCGGCTGCAGTAGAAGATACGCGCCCTATTGCCGACCGGTTCCAGCAGCG
>JAJZCA010000319.1 GCA_021798735.1 Acidobacteriota bacterium
TACCTGGGGAAACATCCGCAGGTGGACAAGGTGAGCGAGCCGCCGCAGAATGAGGGCGGAGCCGGCGCAACGGTGGTGGAATTGCGGCAATAAATTCCATCCCTGGCGGCGTAAGGCGCTGGAAAACCTACTCTGATGGGTGCTACCATCACCCGACCACGGTTCTCAGCATCTAAAATTCAGCGTGAGATTCAAACGATGATTCAAGTCATAACAGTCGAACGGGAATATGGAAGCCGGGGAGGCGAATTCGCCCGGCTATTGGCGCAGCATTTGAAGTGGGATTTGCTCGACCAGTCGCTGGTCGAGGAGGTTGCCAAGCGCGCCGGAGTCCCGGCAGCTGAGGCCCTGCGTCGAGATGAGCGGCTCGACCCCTGGTACAGCAAGGTGGGGCGGGCCTTCTGGCATGGCAGCAACGAACGGGCCACAGCGATTCTGGAGCAGGAGATCTTCGATACCACCCGCATGACGGACCTGGCCCAGGAAGTGATGGTTGAGAAAGCGCGCGCTGGAAATTGCGTGATTGTGGGTCGTGGCTCGGCGTGCGCGCTGCATGGAGTTCCGGGATGCTTTCACACGTTTGTATATGCCTCTACAGCACGGAAAATTCGCTGGTTCGAGCAGGCCTTTCCCGACAAAAAAGCAGTTGCGGAGCGCGAACTGGCGGCCACGGACCAGCGGCGCGCCGACTACGTTGAACATTTTTATCACAATGTTTGGAATGACTACCGCATCTACCATCTGATGCTGAATTCCTGCATGGGATTTGACGCAATGATCGGCGCCACCATCGAAGCCACCGGCGTATAAGACTTCTTTCTTCGCCGCGCGGCTACAATCCAAGCGATAGCGCATTCCCTAGAACTCTTCTAGCGATCCGCGTGCAACGGTAACTCTTGAACATATTGATAGGCCGGATTCTGCCGCTGCTGTCGCAGGATGCCGACGATCTGTTTCCAGGTCGCGTAGAGGCCGTGCGGAGTGGGGGGCAGATCGTGCCGGATCAGCAAGTGGAGTTTGCGTAGCTGATAGCAGGGAACGGCGGCATACATGTGATGCTCCGTATGGTAGTGCATGTGCCAATAAAGAAAGCTCAGAAACGGATTCAAGGTGACGGTGCGACAGCAGAGGCGAAAGTCCGGGACGTTATTCTGCAAGCCCGCGTGCTGACTATTGTTGCAAAGATAATGCAGCCATCCTCCGTAGAATGGCGCCAGTGTAACGACGACGGGCAGCAGCCACCAATGCAGCAGAATCGATACAAGAACGATGGCGGCATGACCCGCGAGCAGCCCGCGTGACCACCGAACCAGCTTGCGCTTCTGCTGCAAGGCTGAGGGCGGGAAAAGCGAGTTCTCCCATGGACCCTGCAACTTTCCACGAGCCATCCGGAGGGTCTTCGAAAAAGTCTGCCAAAATCCAACCGGATTGACGAAGCCGGTTTTGAGAAATCCCTTCAGCGACAAGTCGACGGGCAGGACGACTTCTAAATCGTCGGGCGGATGCAGCGTGTACTTATGGTGTTCGGTGTGGCTGGCCCAGAACTCATACGGATTGTGCCAACCCAGAAACGCGAAGACACGCGCGAAAAACCAATTGAGCGATTTGGTCTGAAAAACAGAGTTGTGGACAAACTCATGAAAGCCGTTGATAAGAAATGCCCAGCACATTCCGTGGAAGAAAAATAGCAGCACCACCAGCGGCCAGGGCATTCGCCCGGCAGAAACATAAGCAACTATCCCGGTGAACGCGAGCAGTCCCAGGTAACCGCCGGTCTGGAGAAATCCATTGAAATCGCTGCGCCGGTTGAGTGCCTGCAGTTGTTCACGGCTTACCGGCGAACGATACCAGGCGACCTTTACGGGTTGGCGCTCGACTTCCATAAGCTGGCTCGCTGATTCAATCATATTCTGTCCAACCCCAGTAGATTGGGCTGCGCGTAGACGATAGACCGCTGCGATCTGATTCCGTCCAAAATTGAATATTGGGTTGTGCAGATCGCGTGAAAAGCAGCCCTCCGCAGTAACGCTAATCTTTTCAGGAGTCGCGGTGCCGCCAACAAAATGCCGGTATTCATGTAACGCCACGAACCCTGTCGGTCTTTTATATAGGTAGGAAACAATGCAGAAGAGGAGACACCATGCGGCATATGCTTATTCTCGGCGGCGGGACCGCCGGAACCATCATGGCCAACAAGCTAGCATCCGCACTCGATGAGCGGGATTGGCGAATCACCGTCGTGGACGGGACGGAGGAGCACTACTACCAGCCCGGCTTTTTGTTCGTTCCATTCGGTATGTATCGAATGCGCGAGTTGGTGAAGCCCCGTCGTCAGTATCTGCCGGGCCGGATCAAGTTTATCCTTTCCGGCATCGATCACATCGATGCGGAAAAGAAGATGGTGACGCTGTCCGGTGGAGAGGCGCTTCGGTACGACTACCTGATCCTTGCCACTGGGGCCGATATTCATCCCGAGCAAACCGAAGGACTGCTTGACGAGGAGTGGGGACGCAGCAAATTCGATTTCTATACTCCCAAGGGCGCCAACCAACTGGCCCAGTTCCTGAAGGGCTGGCAGGGAGGCAAACTTGCGCTCAGCATCACCGAGATGCCCATTAAGTGCCCGGTGGCGCCACTGGAGTTCCTTTTTTTGGCGGATGCCTACTTTACCAAACGCGGCATGCGCGACAAAGTAGATCTGCACCTGGTCACGCCGCTTTCTGGCGCGTTCACAAAGCCCACCTCAAGCAAGGTGCTCGGCGAGTTCCTGGAGCGCAAAGGAATCACCGTAACGCCCGAATTCGATCTTGGACGGGTCGACAGCCAGGAGAAGAAACTGGTGGCGTGGGACGGGACCGAGGTGAGCTACGATCTGCTGGTGTCAATCCCCACCAACATGGGCGACGCCGCCATTGCCCGCAGCGGTTTGGGCAACGAGTTGAATTTCGTTCCCACCAATAAGGAAACCCTGAAAGCCGACGGGGTTGAGGATGTCTTCGTGCTGGGTGATGCATCCAATCTTCCGAGTTCGAAGGCTGGCTCTGTAGCCCACTTCCAATCGGAAATTCTCTTCCATAACATACTCGAACACATTGAGGGTCGTCCTGCCTGCGCCCACTTCGATGGCCATGCCAACTGTTTTATTGAATCCGGCTTCGGTAAAGGGCTGCTGATCGACTTCAACTACGAAACCGAGCCTCTGCCAGGCGAATTTCCGCTGCCCGGCATCGGTCCCTTCAAGCTGCTGGAGGAGAGCCCCATCAACCACTACGGAAAGATAATGTTCCGCTGGGTGTATTGGAACCTTCTGTTGCGCGGCATGGAATTGCCGATCGAAGCGGAGATGTCAATGGCAGGAAAGCGGGTGCAATCATGACCGGCACCGTCCCGGATGACCGCATTGCCGAGCTTGATCGCAAGCTGGACTTTATCGTCGAGGAGATCGTTCACCTCAAGCGGGTTCGTAACAGCGCCGAGGACCTTGTCGCCGATCTCACCCTGGTGGGCAAAGACGCGATGGGAGATGCGATTGAAGCTCTTGGGTCCGCTGCGTTGCGACCGGACGAGATCGTCCAGATGTTCAAGAGTGTGTTGATCGATGCCAGGCTGTTGACAGATGCTCTGCAACAGTTGGAGAGCGCGGCAGACTTCGTCCAGGATGCTCAACCCATCGTTCGCGATCTGTTCCGCCGGGCGATTGCGGGTAGCCAGCAGTTGCAAAGGAAGGGCTACTTCGAAGCCGCCACCGCTGGAATGCGGATCGGGGATGCGCTGGTCCAATCGCACTCTCGCGTCGATCTGAAGCAGGTGGAAGCAAGTGTGCCGCAACTTGTCGGATTCCTGCGCGAACTTACCCGGCCTGAGGTACTGCAGGCCCTGGAAGCAATTATTCATGGCTTTGGAAGAGTTCAGGCCACAATGAACGTGGATAAATCCCTCCTCCAACTTGTGCGCGATATGAACTCACCGGATGCCCGTCGGGGTATTGCGATCATCGTTGAATTTCTGAAGGTCATTGGATCGCGCACTCCTTCCCCCGGCCCGACCGGGACACCTGCAACACAAACCACAGAGAGGTGACACATGGAAACAATGAACGTAACAGGAAAAGCGATTCAACTGGATGCCGATGGGCATCTCGCCAACCGGAGCGATTGGAATGAAGACCTGGCCCGCGAACTTGCGGGCCAAGATGGCATTCCCGAGCTGACGCCGCAACACTGGGCGGTCGTCAACTTTATGCGCAAGGTCTTCGAAAAGGAAGGCGACGCGCCCTCGATCCGCCGCCTGACCAAGGAGAGCGGCGTCGATACAAAGACGCTGTATCAACTTTTCCCGAAGGGT
>JAJZCA010000320.1 GCA_021798735.1 Acidobacteriota bacterium
GCAGCCCCGTGCAAAAAAAAACACAGCGCGTCTCAAGGGCGCCAGGACCATGCCTCGCGAATATAGCGGGACAAGAACCTGCTATTTGCGCCCAAGGGCGGCACGGGTCACCGCGGCGACCCGGACTGCGGGGAACGAAAAACCGGACACACTTCTGCCTGCCGCGCCAGCATCCCATCCGGAACCATCCACTCGATGAAAATACTGCGAGTCAGTGGACGGTTTTCGGCGCGACCTGTCGCGAATGCGCTGGGTCTTCCGTTCCAAGATCAAATTGTGTGAATCAAAATAGGCGAAAGAGGCGCGTTCCTGTTTCCAGTAACGCTCGCCTAGAGTACGAACCGAACCGCCGTGTGTAAATGGCGAATATTCGGTGAAATTCACGCCATTTTAATGGAGACTTGCACCGCTCTCGCTGACATGTTGAAAACACGCGCCGCGCCGCCAGCAGAGCCTGTTGAAAGGATGTGCATCGCATTCGGAAAAACCGCCCGTATGCACTGCATACGAGGCAGCTCTACTCGCCCATTTCCGAAAAAACATAGATGTAAATTTCCTTGTAGCGTCTTTCGCGCGAATCGCATCCTACTGCAAGAGTTTTCGCCATACCCCAGCTATGCCGCCGAATCTGTCGGTCTTTGCTTCAGGATGTGGCCTTCGGTTGCGACGGTTCCCACAACTCCACGCGATTGCCTTCCGGGTCGATAATCCACGCAAAGCGCCAGTTTTCGTCTTTCTGTCGACGAAGATCTATCCCCATGCCCCCAGCTTCCAATTGCTGCACCAACCCGTCAAGATCATCGACTCGATAATTGACCCTGGCCCGCTGTGGGCCGGCTCCGAAGTACTCCGTGTTCGAAGGGAACAGTGCCCACACCGTTTTTCCCAAGGTCTCCGGCGAGTCTTTATTGCACCACTCAAAATCGACTCTGCAATACGGGGACAACGTCAGACCCAGATGATTCGCATACACGCTGAAAGCGTCTCGGGCCTTTCAACCTCCTGGAAGATTCCACCAATTCAAGTCACGCGCGACATTTAGGACATCCTTTCGACGACCACTGCAGTTCCGTACGCCAGCACTTCCGTGACGCCCTGCTGAATATCGTTGGCGTCATAGCGGGCGCAGACGATGGCATTGGCGCCATGTTGTGCGGCGTGCTGCATCATCAATTCAAAAGCTTCCTCGCGAGTCTTCTCGCACAGGTCCGAATAGAGTGAAATGTTTCCGCCAGCGAGCGTTTGCAGGCCTGCCCCGATGGTTCCGAAAATCGAGCGCGAACGCACTACGATGCCGCGCACCACACCGCAGTTCCGCACAATGCGGAAACCTGGAAGTTCCAGCGCCATCGTCACCATACTTGGATCCAGCACAGGATTCAAAGGCATACTCCCCCCTCCTGAAGACCATTTACGCGCAGTGTACGCCGAATGGAAACCCTGCCATCACAAAATCGTCCGGAAAATCATCCCGTGCAGAGGTGCATTCGCAGTTCCAGCGGTTGCGGTGCCATACTGGAAGTTGACACTGGAGGGCACACGCCATGGAAGAACGCGATTTTTACATTGAAAAACCAGAGCAGCGGCCCCATACCCTGACCTGTCCGCACTGCCGCCAGGCGGCGGAGTATCAATTGAACTGGCTGGTTCGACGCAAGAAAAACACTCTCCCGCCGCGCGCCGACGAGCGCGACCGGGCCCGTTTTGCCAAAGCGCAATCCTACATGGTGCTGCGCGAAGATCAGGTCGCTTGCCAGAACATTCGCTGCCGCAAGCGGTTCGAGTTGGCGGGCATCAAGTCGGTCGCATTTCTCGATTCCTAATCGCACTCTATGGGTGCCAAGCAGAACCCTCACAATGAAGTTCCCGAAGAGCGTGACCCGCGCGTGTATTTTGCCGCGGAGCGGACCTTTCTCGCATGGATTCGCACCGGCCTGGCACTTATGGGCTTCGGTTTTGTCGTCGCTCGTTTTGGGCTGTTTCTGCGCGAGCTAAGCATGAGGAATTCGCAGCCGTCGCAGTTCTCAACTCAGACGACCGGCCCTTCGCTCTGGCTGGGAACTGCCTTGGTGATTGTCGGCGTCATCGTGAACATCAGCGCCGTCATGACACATGTTCACGAAGTGAAGCAGCTACGCACCGGAAAGTGGATCGCCGGACGCATTTCGATGACAGCGGTGACCCTGGCACTCATGCTGAGTGCTGCCGGCCTTGGGTTGGCAGTGTATTTGATTTGGGTGCGGTGAAACGGCTGCTCTCCCGCAACGCGCGTCTCTCATGTTTCCCGACACTCCTGGCTGCTATCCTTAAGTCAGACCGCCGTACCGCACTCCGCAGATCAAGGATGTACCGCACGCTTGCCTCCAATTCTCAACGGACAATCTCTTCGCAAGGCGTACGGTGCCACGCCGCTGTTCGACAACATCGCGTTCACTGTTTCTGAGGACGACCAGATCGGCGTCGTCGGGCCGAATGGATCCGGCAAATCCACGCTGCTGGAAATTCTTGCCGGGAACATTGAGCCGGATGCGGGCGAAGTCTCGCGGCGCAAGCTGTCGCGGGTCGGCTATATCGCGCAGAGTTCCGAATTTTCGCCGGAGGATACGATCCGTTCCGTGCTGCAGCAGGCGCTGGGTCGAGTCCATGCGCCGCAGGCGGAACACGAGGCGCGGCTGGCGGAAACGCTGGGGCGCGCCGGGTTTGAGGACTTCGATGTTCGCGCGGCAACGCTGTCTGGCGGATGGCGCAAGCGGCTGGCCATCGCCGAAGCTCTGGTCCAGCAACCCGATGTGCTTCTGCTCGACGAGCCGACAAATCACCTGGACCTGGCCGGAATTGAATGGCTGGAGAAACTGCTGCTGAACGCGCAGTTTGCTTATGTCGTGGTGAGCCATGATCGCTATTTCCTGGAAAATATCGCCCACACCATGGTCGAACTGAACCGCATGTACGCCGAAGGTATCTTCACCGTGCAGGGAAACTACAGCGAATTCCTGGAAAAGAAAGATGAATATCTGCTGGCGCAAACCAAGCGACAGGATGCGCTGGAAAACCGCGTTCGCATTGAAATTGATTGGCTGCGAAGAGGCCCGAAGGCGCGCACGACAAAATCGAAAGCACGCATAGACAGCGCCAATAGCATGATTGGAAGCCTGGCGGACATGCGGGCGCGTAGCCAGACCTCCACCGCAAACATCGATTTTTCGGCCACCGAAAGGAAGACGAAGCGACTAGTGGAGTTGGAACGCGTCTCCTGCAAGATGGGCGAACAGATCCTGTTCGACAAGCTGAATTTCATCCTGACCGCAGGCATGCGCCTCGGTCTCGTCGGCCCGAACGGCAGCGGTAAAACCACGTTGTTGCGGTTGCTGCGCGCGGAACTGGCCCCGGATTCCGGCGAGATACGCTGCGCGCAGAATTTGCGAATTGTGTACTTCGACCAGAACCGCCAGCTCGATACCAATCTGACATTGCGTCGCGCTCTGGCGCCGGACAGCGACTCTGTCGTCTATCAGGATCGCGTCCAGCACGTCGCTTCCTGGGCGGAACGATTTCTGTTTACCAGCGAGCAATTGAACCAACCCGTCGAGCGACTCTCCGGCGGCGAACGCGCGCGCGTGCTGATTGCCAAATTGATGTTGCAACCGGCAGACCTGCTGCTGCTCGATGAGCCGACCAACGACCTCGATATTCCCACGCTGGAAATTCTGGAAGAAAGTCTACTGGAATTTCGCGGCGCGCTGGTACTGGTGACACACGACCGATTCATGCTCGACCGCGTGTCCACCACGGTGCTCGGTCTAGACGGCCGCGGCGGCGCCGAACGTTTTGCCGACTATTCGCAATGGAACGTATGGAAGAATGAGCGCGGTCAGAAGAAGGCGGCTGAACTCTCCCCACGCTCGGCCGAAACAAGTGACAATGCCGCGAAGCACGCCTCGAAAACCTCTTCCAATCAAATCAAGAAGAAACTGTCGTACATGGAAGCGCGTGAATACTCCACCATCGAGCAGGAAATCGCGGATGCGGAACGGCAACTTGAATTACATCGCGAAGCGATGGAGGATCCCGCCATTGCAATCGATGCAGTAAGACTGGAACTGGCCATGGCAGCCGTCGCGGAAGCTGAAAATCGTGTCGACGCGCTCTATCTGCGCTGGACGGAGCTCGAAGCCAAGCTGAAATAGCGCAGCGCAAAATCAATTTTTCTGAAACCCGAGGCCCTCTTCGGCTACTCTGCGTCGGTAACTTTGTCGTCCACGAGGATGATCGTAAGGTTGCCATAAGAGAGGACCTTCTTTGCGCCCAGGTTGACGATCTTGTCCGGCTGACCAAAGGCCTTC
>JAJZCA010000321.1 GCA_021798735.1 Acidobacteriota bacterium
AGTTGTTCGTGCCGGCAAGGATTGCTACGTCGAGAAGCCGTTTGCGAATGTCCTGAGTGAGGCCATTCAGGCCCGCGATGTTGTGAAGGCGTCTAAACAGATTGTCCAGATGGGAACACAACACCGCAGCCAGCCTTACAACCTTGCAATCCGTGACATTGTCCGCTCTGGCCGCATCGGCAGCGTCGTTCAGATTGAGCAGGAATGGAATGTCAATGAGGAGCGCTGGCGGTTTCGCAAGGTAGACACGGGACGGACGGACCACATGGAAATGGATGAACACATGGAGTGGAAGCACTGGCTCTATGACCGGCCGTCGATGCTTCAGGAACAGGACACGGACTGGGAACGCTGGTTGCTTGGCAAGCCTCATCGGCCTTTCGACCCTCATGTCTATTTGGAATTTCGAATTTATCAAGAATTCTCATCGGGAATTTTCGACCAATGGCTTAGCCATGCCAGTGACCTTGTGCACCTCTGGATGGATGAGACCCATCCAGTAAGCGCAGTGGCACAAGGCGGCATTTTCGCCTGGAAGGACGGACGCGAGAACCCTGATACCTGCACGGTTGCATTCACCTATCCGAAAGGGTTCCTGTATATGTACCGAACCACGTTTGGAAACAGTTACAGAAGCTTCAGCCGCATACATGGCCGGGACGGTACCATTGTGAATTACGGCGGAGAAGGCGCATCCCTTTTCGTGGTGACGCGGGAAGGCGGACGGGAAGAATTCGATCCTGGGAAATCAGGGCCGGTGTTCACCGAGCCGCCGGCGCTGGGTCCACAGAAAGATGGCGCTGAAATTGTCCGCGTCCAAGGCGCTCCCGAGGCCAATTCCATCGGTCCAGAAGACAACGACGCCAATCATCTCCTGAACTGGCTGAATGCGATGAGAGATCGCAAACAACCTAACGCCAATGTAGACCACGGCTTTTCCCACTCTCTAGCGTGCATTATGGCTACCCAGTCCTACTGGAGCGGCAAGAAACAGTATTGGAATTCGAAGAGTGAGCAAATTGTAGAACAGCCCGTTTGAAACAACGTTATTCATAGGTCGATTTTTCAAGAGGGGTCAAGGCATGAAAAAAGAAATGGAACCATCCGGGATCGCGCAGGCATGGAACAAAGAAGCCGATCCATTCGAGGCGTTGCCGAGTAGGTTCGAAGTAGGTCGCCGTGAGTTCCTGCGGTTGTCTGCCCTCGCGCTAGGTGGGATTTCGGTCGCGTCAAAGGCCATGGCAGCGGGTGGAACTGGTTTGTCAGCGCAGGAAGCCACGCGGCACGCTTGTCCGCGGTCGCAAACGCCCGCAAGGAACATCTTTGCTGTGCGATTGCAGGACTTATTTACGTTCGGCTGGGACATGCGGCTGACGCTAACTTGCCTGCAGGGGATCGTGAACCGTCGCCAGCCCCAGCTCTATTTGATCCATGACCGCTACGATGAACTCTGGCTGGACTGGATGCGCAAGCGCGGAGACGTCGATACGGTTGAGTGGCTGAGCATGACCCAGATGTTCGACCGCTTTCTCCCCCAAGTTTCATGCATGTTTGTGACCGATCCTTCCATTCCAGCCAGTACCAATGTCGCTACCATGCTGGCTGGTGTGTACGGTGGCCTGGTGGCGACGCCGAATACTTTCAAGCAATTCAATCTAACGACTGGCTCGGGGTTGGGTCCGCTCAAGAACGGGCTGGATTTACAAAAGAAGCATTGGAAGAAAGATCTGGAAGCCTATCGGTGGGCCTTTCATACGCTCGACAGCCATCTGTCGCGCCAGGCCATCGCCATCCTCGATCCCACAGAGGTTGCTTTCCGCGACTACCTGGTTGAATTCAATCTTCCCACCTTCTGGATTTCCGGAACGCAAGACGTGGCGAAAAATCCCGCGGCTGCGCCCGAGGAAGAAAAGGATTTTGCCCGAGAGATCATGATGCAGTGGCCGCCGAATATACCTTGTCTGGGCTGGCCATCCGGCGGATACAAGGAAAGCGGGATTGGAGAAGATCCCGGGATTCGGCTGGCCAGCGAATGCGCGAAATTTGAAGTATGTACAGCCTTCGATGGCTATTCGCCGACGGTCGGCAATCTCTCCGTGCATTCCGGGACAAGCGCGACTTTGTCCCAATCGATTCCACCCGTCAATCTGCAACCAGACAAGGTGTACTGCGCCTTCATTCGATCGGATGGAGACGGGATGAATTTCGTCCGCCATTATTACCGCCAGCTTTTCGACGACCCCAGACATGGAGAAGTGCCTCTGGGCTGGCAGCTTGGCACGATGGTCTCCGACTTAATGCCCGATATCGCGGACTATTACTACAAGCATGCCCGGCCGGACGATTGCTTTGTAAATGCGCTCACCGGAGCAGGCTATATCTGGGAAGAGTGGTACGCCAAGGGCTACCCCGTGGAACAACGGCGAAAAATCCTGCGGAGCTATCAGCGGCTCTCGGCCATTTACCGGCAAAGGATTGATGCCAGCGTGATGTGTACGGGCAACGAAATGCCACCAGAACTGTTAGACCTATTCGCGGGCGAGAAAGGGATACGGGGTATTTTTGCAAATTACGTCAGAAGCCAGGAAACGACCCAGCATAACTTGGTAAGCGAAGTTGCGGGAGTTCCTGTCTTTCGTGATGCGATGGGCTTGGCCTCGTGGCTTTCCGGCGACATGGACTTCACGGCGTATTCTCAACAGGAAACTGTTCGTCATGTGATCGCGGAAATCAAGCAATGGACGCCTGTCTATAGGCCAGCCTTTCTTTTTGTCGGAGTAAACAACTGGCTCCGGGAAATGGGAATGCTCACAGAGATCGTGAACGGCTTAGGGCCGGAGTATGCGGCAGTACGACCGGACCAACTTGTGGACCTCTACAGACAGAAGTAAATCTCTTTTCATTCCGGCCGGATTATGCGGAGGGGTAACCTTTCCGCAACTCATGCAGCACATCGAACCAACTGATTCTTATTGCTGGCACGAGCGACTGCGCAGAGACCCTGACAGTCGGCATTCGGTCATTGTTTCTCGATTCCGAAGTCAACACCTGTCCGCAGCGACCCGGCGGAGTATATCCAGGGAGTATCAATGATCCGCAGGGACTTTCTTCGCCGAACCTCCGCCGGCCTTGCCGCCGCGTTGCTACCGGACTCGACCTTCGCTCCCCAATCCGCCGGTAATTTTGGACAGAAATTGCCAAGGTTGCCAATGTCCGCTTGGGGTGCGGGGCAGACGAAAACGGAGCGCGTGGTTGGAGCATTTTTTTGCACCTGTGAGGTGAAGAAGGCAGTTACGATAAAGGCGTGATCCAGCCAAGAAAACCTTTCCCCACCGAATCTCCGCTGCTGTTTGAACTGGACGATGAGCCACTGGAAGAAACATTGACCGCATGGGGCGGCGTGCCCCTGGCGGTGCAGGCGTTCCGCTCCCTGGGCGTGCCTGCCAGCGTGCGGCAATACGTCCATATCAAGCAGCGGGAGCGCGGCTACGACGAGGCCACGATGGTGGAAAGCTTGGTGGTGCTGAATGCATTGGGCGGCGAGCGGGTGGACGACTTTGCCCACTTGCGGGAGGACGCGGGGCTGAAGGAAATGCTGGGGCACGAGGTTCCATCTCCGGAAGCAGCGCGGCAGTTCTTGAAACAGTTCCATTCGGAGGAGAAGATCGAGCAGGCCAGAGACGGGCGGAAGCCGGAGCAGATCGCGTTCATTCCGGAAGAGGCCGATGCGCTGGCCGGCCTGGGCGAAGTGAACCGGGAGCTGGTGCGGGAACTGGGCCGGCGTTGTCCGGAGCAGCGCATCGCCACGGTAGACCAGGACGCGACCATCATCGAAAGCCACAAGCGGGAGGCGCTGCGCACCTATGAAGGCGAGCGCGGCTACCAGCCGATGCTGGCGGTGTGGGCGGAGATGGATGTGATCCTGGCCGATGAGTTCCGGGACGGCAATGTGCCGGCGATGATGGCCCCGCTGGCGGTGGCCAAGCGAGCCTTTGCGGCGCTGCCGGAGACGGTGACGAGTTTTTACTATCGCGGCGACTCGGCCAGCCATGAGAAGGAATTGCTGGCGTGGCTACGGGACGAAAGGCGCGCCGATGGCCCGCAGGGGAAGATCGGTTTCGCCATCAGCGCGCGCATGAGCGCGGCCTTGCATCAGGCGATTGTGCGGGTCCCCGAGGCGGGATGGCAGATGTACGGCAAGGCGGACAGCAAGGAGATCCGGGAGTGCGCCGAGGTGGATTTTGTGCCGGGAGAAAAGTCCGAGCACAAAGACACGCAGCCGTTGCGCTACGTGGCGATTCGCATTCGTCCGCGGCAGGAGGAG